>JAMOMO010000255.1 GCA_027067035.1 Desulfobulbaceae bacterium | reverse complement strand
CAGGGCAGCTACCGGGTCACTGAGACAGGTCACCCTGTATCCCAGCCCGGAAAGGTACTCCATGAAAATATCCTGAATGGCTGTTTCATCATCCACACAGAGCAGATGATAATCAGTACTCCTCAAGCCCTCCTGTTTTTCCTCTTGAATTGTTTTTTCTTCTGTACTCTGTGCAAGAGGGAGGTAAATATCAAAAACAGTTCCCTTACCCGGACTACTCTGTACCACAATCTCTCCCCCATGAGACTCTATTATACCATGAACCAGTGACAGTCCCAGTCCCGTCCCCTTTTGAACCTCTTTTGTTGTAAAATAGGGATCAAAAATTTTCTCCAGTGTTGCACTGTCCATGCCACAGCCATCATCAGCAATCTGCAGATGCAGGCAGACAGAGGAGTCCTTTCTCTCCCCCCTTCCATGCAGCACATGATTCACGGTATTCAGGCTCACCCTGATGGTCCCGTTAGCCGACCCTATTGCCTGATATCCATTGGTGCAGAGATTCATGAGGACCTGATGGATCTGGGTTGGATTGGCAAGAATCACCGCACCTGTACTCTCCAGCTCTTCCTTGATGATAATGTTTGCAGGGATAATGGAACGGAGCATCTTCAGGGTCTCCTTTATCAGGGGCAGAACTTCAAGGGCTGCCCGTTCCTGCTCTCCCTTCCGGCTGAAAGTCAGAATCTGCTGGACCAGATCCCTGGCCCTGAGTGTGGAACTGTGTATATTGGAAAGATAGTCTGCCAGTTTTGAGTCTTTTCCAGCCTCAAGCATCCTGCTGAGTTCTGTGTAGCCAAGGATCGCAGCCAGAATATTGTTGAAATCATGGGCAATTCCACCGGCAAGTGTCCCGATTGCCTCCATCTTCAGGGCCTGCTGCAGCTCCTCTTCCATCATCTTTCTGTCGCTGATGTCAAAGGCTGTTCCGATCACATAGGCCCTGCCTTCAATATGCACCATGGTACCATGATAGAGGTAGGGTCTTGAACTCCCGTCCCTGTTGACAGGGTTCAGTTCCAGGGTCAGTGATGGATCCTTCAGGTCATATGATTTCAGTGCGTTTCGGACCTTCTCCCGTTCCTCCGGAGTAAAACGGCTGAGAATATTTTTCCCCTGAAGCTCCTCTGCACTGAAACCGGTTTCGATCTCATGATTCTTGTTCCAGCGAATAAGCCGGAATTCATCATCATAGATAAAAAATATCCCGGGAAAGCTCTTTATAACCGCGTCGATGAACAACTTCTCTTTCAAGGTCTCCCGTTGAGAATTCTTCAGCTCCGTGATGTCACGTCCCTCCGGTACAATATAAATCAGTGCACCGGACTCATCCACAACAGGTTTCAGGGAAAGATCAATGGTGCGCATCTCCCCTTCTCCATTTGCAAAGCTCACCTCAAAACGGACAAAAATCCCATTCTGAGCCTGTCGTACAGCATTCCTGATCTTCTCTTTCAGCTCGTTGTTTCCCGACCACCAGGGGCAGTCACAGAATGGCAGGCCCACAAGCTCCTCTTCCCGTTCCCGGATCAGGGCCAGGGATGCCGGGTTTGCCGACAATAAAATTCCATCTGAATCAAGGAGCCCCGTGAGCTGATAATGATTGTTCAGGATGGCCTTGAACCTGGCTTCGCTCTGCTGCAGCTTTTCAGTTCTTCGACGAACGGTGTCTTCAAGTTTGAGGTTGATTCCGATCATCCTGCTGTAAAGGTACAAAATAACAACAAAGAGTAGTGTAATAACAAGCACATAAAAGTAGGTGTAAATCGATTTATCATACCACTCAACCTCCATGCTGCCGATGGATGTGCCGTTGAAAAAGACCTCCGTGGAAAATGTGCTTTCAGGAAACAGTCCTGCTGAATCAAACAGACTGTCCAGGGGAGACAGGGGAGGGACCTGGGCACGGGAAAACAACTCTCCCGTATCATCTTTTACAATCAGCGAGTGATACTGGTACTGTTCGGCAATAACATTGAGGTACTTCTGTGACTGGGCAGGACTGAGATTCCAGAGTGAGGGTGCCAGGACCTGGGCCTGTTTTTCAAGATCCCTCTGCACCTGGCGCCTGAGGGCATTACTGTGAAGGACGATAAAGACCGCAACTGCTGCCAGGAGGACAAAGGCAACATATCTGAAAAAAGGTTGTTTAGTCATGAGTCCCGGTAAAAAAAGAATATTCCAGCCGCCTTTTTATTATATTGAAAGAGTCTCTGGAAGTACAGAACTTTGGGAACTTGTCGATATTTGTCGTTTTCAGAAGAAATCAGGAACGGTGGCACGGTGTGTGGGACAGGTCTTTAACAGGGATCCAGAGGAGAGTGGTACAGCCTAAACAAGCTCAGCCATGACCTGGTTTGCAAAGATTCTCCCCCTGGCGGTCAGGCAGAGACTGCTATCTGTCAACCACAAAAGATCCTTCCTGATCAGATCCTCCAGAGAGGTACCATAATACTCCCCGAGGTCAACTCCAAACCGCTCTTTTACGGCAGCAACGGATACCCCCTCTGTCATTCTGAGTCCCATGATCACCGTCTCTCTCAGAGATTCATCCCTGCTGAGAATCTCAGTCTCCACAACCACAGACTCTCCTGCTTCCACCAGATCACAGTAGCTTTCCGGAATGTTTTCATTACGTCTTCTGCTGCCTCCGATGTACGAGACCGCACCCGCACCGCAACCGAAATAGGAGTCGTTCTGCCAATAGACTCGATTGTGACGACACTCAGATCCCGCCTGAGAATAATTTGAGATCTCATAGCGGCGCAGCCCGGCACTGCCTGTAAGCCCTGAGGTGATTTCATCCATTTCAGCAATCAGCTCCTCCCGGGGAACGGCTCTCTCTCCATCGGTAATCATTCTCTGCAGGGGGGTCTGCTCTTCCACGGTAAGCTGGTAGAGTGAAAGGTGACTCAGCTCAAGCAAAATTGCCTCCTCGAGGCTGTTTTTCCAGCTCTCCGGACCCTGTCCCGGAAGACCATACATGAGATCAAGACTCACATTGGAGAACCCCTCTCTCCTTGCCATTTCAACAGCTGCCCGTGCCTCAGCCGCAGTGTGGATACGTCCAATGCCCCGCAGTTCCCGGTCATTGAATGACTGGACACCAAAAGAGAGTCGATTCACCCCGGCACGCTGCATGACCGCAAGTTTCTTTCTGTCGACGGTTCCAGGATTTATCTCTATACTGATCTCTGCACCCCTTCTCAGCTCGAAACATGACCGCAGTGAGTTAAAAAGTCTTTCGAGCAGTTCACACGACAGCAATGACGGGGTTCCCCCACCCAGGAAAACGGTCTCCAGGGGCCTTAAATGCCCCGCCTCTGCCACAATTGCCATCTCAATAGCCAGTGCATCAACATATCGTTCCTGCAACGATTCCAGGCCCGAATAGGAGTTAAAGGAGCAGTAATTGCATTTTACCGCACAAAAAGGGATATGAATATAGAGGGAAGTTGCCATGGCACAATATGATGATATAAAAGGGCTGAGATGGATGACTGTTTATCCCGGCGGTGCCGTCAAGCTGAAAGAGATCAACTCAGCTCTCCTGCTGCAGACGCTCCATGGTCTCCCGGCACTGGCAGCTTATGTCAAGCATCAACCCCTGATCGGCAAAGGAATAGCTGCCATCACCGATTATGATATGATCGAGAACCTGGATCTGCATCAGCTTACCGAGGAGAAAGAGGGTCCTGGTAAGCTGCATGTCCTGGGAAGAGGGCTGCAGCGATCCCGATGGATGGTTATGGGCAATGATCAGTGCCGCAGCATTTTTTCTCAACGCCCTTTTCACCAGCTCACGGGGATAGACGGTGTTGACATTGATGGTTCCCTCAGCAATCGTTTCCGTGTCGATTATGGCATGGGAGGAATCAAGATAGATCACCGTGAAGACTTCTTTTTTCAAGCCGCGCATGCTGTGCAGAAGATAGTCGCGTACATCTGAGGAGGAATTCAGATAACGCTTTCCCCGAAGCCGGTCCCTGAGATAACGCCTGGCCACGGCCTGTATAAAATGGATGGCAAAACCGTTTTTGGGTCCAATTCCGTCAATCCTGCGAAGCGAGGCAGGGGACTCCTCAAGCACAGCAGAAAAGCCACCAAACTCCTGTATCGCCTTTCGGGCTGCTTCCTTGCAGTCACTTCTCGGGGTACCAAAAGAAAGGAGGAGCTCCACAACCTCAACGTCTGTGAAACTTTCCAGGCCACACTCCAAAAAACGATCCCGCAGGCGCTGCCTGTGTCCGGACCCTTTCTTCTGCCACTCTTCCTTTTCCACTGATCCTCTTTGGTTAGCTCCCTAGCCAGCCAGTTCTTTTGCAAAAAGCTCATTGGCAATTTTGGGATTGGCCTTTCCCCGTGTCTTCTGCATAAGCTGCCCCACAAAATATCCCATGAGTTTGGTCTTTCCGTTTTTAAAATCTTCCGCCTGACCGGGGTTGGCCGCTATGATCTCCCGGACAATGCTCAGCAGTTCTCCCTGATCCGATACCTGAAGGAGATTCTTCTCCTTTACGACACGCTGGGGATCCTCTCCCGATGTCATCATTTCAAGGAAAACGGTTTTGGCAATTTTTCCGGATATACTCCCGTCCTCAACCATTTTCAACAGTGCTCCGAGCTGCTCGGGTTTCACCAGGCATTCTGTGATATCAGCGCCTTTCAACTCACGCATCATCTCGGTCATGATCCAGTTGGAAACCTTCTTGGCCCTGCCGCCACTCTTCACCGCAGCCTCAAAGAAATCTGCAAGCTCCCGTGATCCGGTGAGCAGTGCCGCGTCATATTCAGGCAACTGATACTCTTGAATAAACCGTTCTTTTCTGGCATCCGGAAGTTCCGGAAGAGTCTTTCTTATCTCTTCAATCCACTCCTCTTCGATGACAATTGGTATAAGGTCTGGACAGGGAAAGTAGCGATAATCATGTGCCTCCTCCTTGCCCCTCATGGATTCGGTTCTGTTTTTATCAGCATCCCAGAGAAGTGTCTCCTGAACCACCTTTCCCCCATCAAGTAAAATGTCCCGCTGCCGCCGCACCTCATATTCAAGGGCAGCCTGGACATTTTTAAAGGAGTTCATGTTCTTGAGTTCCGTTCTGGTACCCAGTTCCTTCTGGCCCACTGGTCTCAGAGAAATATTGGCATCACAGCGAAAACTCCCCTCCTGCATATTGCCGTCACAGATATCCAGATACCGGAGAATGGCATGGAGTTTTTTCAGGTAGGCATAGGCCTCCTCTGGGGATCGCATATCCGGTTCGGAAACAATTTCGAGCAGGGGGGTTCCTGTACGATTCAGATCAACATAGGATTCGGGTTCCAGATCATCGTGAATCAGTTTTCCCGCATCCTCCTCCATATGCATCCGGGTGATACCGATAAGCTTCTTCCCTCCATTGACCTCTATTTCCACCTTGCCGAACTCCACAATGGGCAGATCAAACTGTGAGGTCTGATAGCCCTTGGGCAGGTCCGGGTAAAAATAGTTTTTCCGTGCAAACTGATTAAACGTATTAATGGTGGAATCAGTAGCCAGCCCCATTTTAATTGCAAACTCGACCACCTTTTTGTTTAAGACCGGAAGAACCCCGGGCATCCCCAGACAGATCTGGCAGGTGTGGGTATTGGGAGCGGCCCCAAATTCAGTGGAACAGCCGCAGAATATTTTTGATTTAGTCTTCAGTTGGGCATGAATTTCAAGCCCTATTACGATTTCAAACTCCATAATACACTCGTCTTCGTCTCATTACGCTTATGAAAATTCGTTATTTACTCCTGATTTGGCCGCCGTCTCGCTCACAGTAAAACAGCTATCAGGCCCGTTCGGCTCTTGCCACCCACTCTCTTACCTTCTGCAACTCCTCCCGCCACTCCGCACCGACCCTTATCGTCAGGAACAGCCGCAGCAACTCCAGGACAATACGATTCAATTCCTCAATGAGAAAAATACGCTCAAGAATCATGCCCTCACGCTCTTCCGGATCATTTCCATTTCCTGTATCACCGGCTGTTTTCGGAAGTTTTACATTGCGAAACTCCATGAGTGCAGCTGCCATGGTAAAATTCCACTCATAGTCGTTGTAGACCAGCTGAATTCGTGCCTGTTCCAGCTTTTTCCCCATGACAAGGCCTGTTCTCGCCTCCTGCAGCTCGGTCTGCAGGCCACGGCATATCAGACTCTCATTGGAATCCCCCTCACCATACTCAAGAAGCATATGTTTTTCAAAAACTACTACAATATCTCCTTCTCCCGGTAAGGCAACAACACCACCCCGCTCTTCACTCTTCCACCAGAGCCATGTCAGAAACTCCTGGCCGATAAATCTTTTTTCCGAAATCAGATCAACTAAATCCATTATCCATAACCTATACAAAAATATCGGGTGATATTTGAGCCAATTTATCCGCATCATCCTCATCAAGAATGTGCTCGCCGCAGAGATACGGAATCTGCTGAACAAGCGTCATCCCGAAACTCTCTTTAAACAGATCCTCCAGCAGGGCCTGTGCCTTCTTGCTGGTTGAAAAAAAGAGCAGCGTGGAATTTTCAAGGTTCCAGCACAGATCATAAACCGAAGGCAGGGGAAGTGCCTTTCTCATCAGCTCATTCTGTATCCGTTCTTTTATCTCAACCCGCATGCTTCTTGGAATCTTTGGGATCTGTTTTTCCTTTTTGATCCGCTCTTCCTCTTTTTGAACAAATTTTTTCACTATGGCACCGGAGACCTTCCGTTCATCGAGACGCATGGAAAGTGTTACATAATTTCCCGCCGCATAGGAGGCATAGTCAAAATCCGTATCAAACATATTGGTGACAGACACCCAGCCCAGAGAATCCTCCTCATAGGTGTCGTCGATATCTCTGAATGCAAATGAAACAACGCGATCAGCAATAAAATCCCATACATTTTCAGGCAGTTCACCCTCAACCGCAAAGCGGACATAACTGGCTGTTCCTTTAAGAAATCCCATCTCACTTCCCTGTTCTGTTACCCAATCCCAAATTTACATCCCATGCCGCCTGATGGCATGGGCCAATGGAGTGGATTTTCACAATACAGACTCTCGATCACATGACAATTCAGCAAGTTAAGAACAGCTGAATCAACCCATGCCATCTTATTCATATCCCTGTCTGCTGCCTGTAGCATACCCTATTCCTGCTGCCCGGTCACATCAAATATAACCAATAGCGCCTTGCCGACAGCTCTGATATGACAATATGCTTTGCTTGACAAGTCTATCATTCCCGTTATAATATTTCTTTAACTTTTTTGCTTGACACGGGAAAAACAACTTTGTATAAAGGCTTGCTCCATGGGTCGTTAACTCAGTCGGTAGAGTATCTGCCTTTTAAGCAGAGAGTCGTGCGTTCGAGTCGCACACGACCCACCATAGAGTTTACAGTATATACGTCCCCATCGTCTAGTCAGGTCCAGGACACTGGGTTTTCATCCCAGCAACGCCGGTTCGAATCCGACTGGGGACGCCATACACAGGAAAGGCCATTGAGTGATATGCTCAATGGCCTTTTTTTTATTGTGCAAATCTTCCGCTGCCACCAGGATTTAATTCTTAAAACTGTGTATCGGTGCAGGGATTCGTCCACCCCAGGAAACAAATCGTGCAGACTTGTTGACGTTTCTCACCTCAACGATCGGGCTGGTTCCGAACAGTCCACCAAAATTCACGATTTCTCCCGCCTTTTTCCCGGGGACCGGTATCAACCGTGCCGCAGTGGTCTTATTGTTTACCATTCCAATTGCCATCTCATCAGCTATTATTGCTGAAATGGTCGCCGCATCAACATCTCCTGGAATCGGTACCATGTCCAGCCCCACTGAACAGACACAAGTCAGTGCCTCAAGTTTTTCAATGGTGAGAGCACCCTTGCCGACGGCGTCTGCCAGGACCGCATCCTCCATCACCGGAACAAATGCCCCACTCAAGCCCCCCACGGCCTTTGAAGCAAAAATGCCACCCTTCTTCACCGCATCATTGAGAAGAGCTACAATGGCCGTGGAACCTGGTGCTCCCACATCATCAACACCTAGAATCTGTAAAATTTCACCCACTGAGTCCCCTATTTTTGGTGTTGGAGCAAGGGACAGGTCCACCACCCCAAACTCCACCCCCAGAACCCTGGATACCTGACGGCCAATGAGCTCTCCACAGCGTGTTACCCTGAAGGTGATCTGCTTGATCTCTTCTGCAATATCATCGAGTTTCAGGTTTTCCCGTCCCCTTTTGGCTATGGTTTTTTTTAATGACCTCGCAATAACACCTGGTCCCGACACGCCCACATTCAAGACAACATCCGCCTCCTCCACGCCATGAATTGCGCCCGCCATAAAAGGATTATCACCAGGCTGATTACAAAAAACCACAAACTTTGCCGCACCGAAGCCACCCTGATCCGCTGTCTCCTCCGCAAGCTCTTTCACCGTATTGCCCACCATTGCCACTGCGTCCATATTAATTCCCTTGTGGCTGGAACCAACATTAATGGAGGCACAAAGTCTGCTGGTCACAGCAAGAGCCTTTGGTATTGATGCTATAAACGCCCTGTCTGTCTCGGTCATACCCTTTTCAACATGGGCCGTAAATCCGCCCAGGATGTCTATCCCCGCACGCTCTGCCGCCCTGTCGAGACTCTGGGCAAGCAAGACGAAATCCTCACTTGAAAATCCCGCACCCACCAGGGCTGACGGGGTGACTGAAATCCGCTTGTTAATCACCGGAATTCCGTACTTAACTGCGGTCTCATTGCATTTTTCAACGAAATTTCCAGCATATTTCGCTATCTTATCCTCAACCAGAGCACAGGTTTCCTCAACACTCCCCCGCCTGCAGTCCAGAAGATTTATCCCCATTGTAACCGTACGTACATCAAGGTTTTCCTTTTGAACCATCTCCACCGTGGCCATTATCTGATCCGAACGAAGCATACTTTCTCCCTAAACCCCAATTATTGTTTCAAGTGCTGTGCCGACTTCATTTGTGGCCATATAAATATCATTATGCTGCAACACCAGCTGCAACTGCTGATCTTTCCCTAATATTTTCAATTCATTACGAAGTTCCCCCATGGAGTGGACTTCCGTTAAATCGACCTGAAATATCATGGTATACATATCTTTGTCACTTGTGGTTACCAGATCCAACACATTGATATTCTTAGAATAAAAGAAATCCCCAAGACACTTTACCAGGCCTTTTCTGTTTTGCGCCTGGGCCGTGAGCACATAGGTCTCTCTGGGAAGAACCCTTTGATTCACCGGGTAATCCCCCTCCATTTCATTAATCAAAGCCTCCATGGCCGTTGTTTTCTGAACGGCTGAAAATTTTTCCAGCAAATCTTTTTTCTGCACGGATTCATCAAATTCCGCTATCAGGATCATGGTAAAGTATCCCCCCAACACCGATTGATTCAGATCTGCCAGGTCCCCTCCAAGATCAAAAACCACTGTTGTTACCGCAGCTATTATTCCCGGTCTGTCCTTTGACATCACCGATATCACAAAGCTCTTTCCCATTTCAGGTCTCCTCGATTATGCGTATATCCCAACTGTTGCTACTTCCCTTTCTCGTAAATATGGTCTGTACCGCCTTCTCCTGTTTATCGGGGTAGTCAATTACAAAATGGAGCCCCCTGGACTCTTTTCTCTGTATTGCCGACTGAATAATCAGTAACGAGTTCAGGGCAATATTCCGCAATTCTATCATATTTGGTGTTACATAATACTCCCTGTAGTGATGCGCAATCTCCTCATAAATAAACTCCATCCGCTTTTTCGCCAGTGCCAGGCGTTCCTTTGAGCGCACTATTCCCACATAATTCCACATGAGACGCCTAATGGAATCCCAGTTATGGTTAATAAGAATCTCCTCACTGAGATCCCTGGCATCACCACACTTCCATGGATCCACAGCCTCCAACTCCTCCTTTTCAATTCCCTTCCAGATCGAACGACAGAAAGCAGCCGCCTTATCGGCATAAACCACTGCCTCAAGAAGACTGTTACTGGCAAGCCGATTTCCTCCATGAAGCCCGGTGCACGCCGTTTCACCAAGGGCCATGAGGCCGGGAATAGAAGTCTTTCCGTTTCTGTCAGTACGCACCCCTCCGCACATATAATGCGCTGCAGGGACCACAGGTATTGCCTGTCTGGTGATATCTATCCCCCGTGACAGGCACCTCCCGAAAATCG
>JAMOMO010000254.1 GCA_027067035.1 Desulfobulbaceae bacterium | reverse complement strand
TGCCCCGGTGCTTCAGAGCCGGTTTTGAATGTCAACCGGAAAAGAATACGAAAAAAATTTCAAAAGAGAGCAAGCCGTGAATATCGCAGACTATCCACATCATTTTCTCCCTGATTATACTGACAAAGGCAGAGAAACAGCAGGGTTTCCCATTGACAACCAGACTCAAATAAGTATGCTGCGTAACTATTTTGTGTAATTCTTAGCCGCTGGCTCCAGAATGTGCAAAGAAGTCCCCTCGCCCCCTCCCCCCCAATATAACTCCCTGTAAAATAGGAATATTATGAAAAAAATAGTCATAGAAAAGCTCTACAAAATATTTGGCGACTCTCCGGAAAAGGCCCTGGAGCTGCTGGGACAGGGTGAGGACAAGGAGAGCATACTGGAGAAAACCGGTATGACCGTTGGGGTGCAGGATGCAAACTTCAGCGTGAACAACGGAGAGATCTTTGTGGTAATGGGACTTTCCGGATCCGGTAAATCCACTTTAGTGCGCATGCTGAACCGTCTGATTGAACCGAGCAGTGGAAGGGTTCTGGTGGATGGAAAAGACATAACCGGAATGCAGCGTGATGAACTGGTGCAGTTTCGGCTCCACAATATGAGCATGGTTTTTCAATCCTTTGCCCTGATGCCGCACCTTACGGTCCTTGAAAATGCCGCATTCGGCCTGGATCTGGCAGGGACCGACAAGGTGAAACAGAATAAACGTGCCATGGAAGCCCTTGAGCAGGTTGGCCTCTCAGGCTGGGAGGATTCCTACCCGAAACAGCTCAGCGGCGGAATGCAGCAGCGGGTCGGCCTGGCACGGGGCCTGGCTGTGGATCCCGACATTCTCCTCATGGATGAGGCCTTTTCCGCACTTGACCCCCTTATCAGAACCGAGATGCAGGATGAACTGCTTAAACTGCAGAAAAGGGACCGGCGAACCATCATCTTTATCTCCCATGATCTGGATGAGGCCCTGCGTATCGGTGATAGAATTGCCATCATGGAAGGCGGCAGAGTGGTTCAGGTGGGAACTCCGGAAGAGATCCTCCAGAACCCTGCCGATGATTATGGAAAGGCCTTCTTTCGGGGAGTTGATCCCACCAGCGTTATCTCCGCCAGTGATATTGTCCGCGACACCCAGCTGACAATCATTAAATCACGGGTCGGCAGTCTGCGGGCCGCCCATGAGCTGTTGAGCAGCAGGGATCGGGATTTTGCTTACGTACTGGATTCCGAGAAACGATTCCTGGGTATGATTTCCGCTGAAAAGATCCGTAACTGTCTTGAGGCAGGTGCCTCGGATAATCCCATCGACCAATGTTTCATTGATGATATTTCAACCGCCAGGATGGATGACTCCATGCAGGACATTCTCCCTGAGGTTGCATCCAGTGCCTGGCCGGTTCCGGTACTTGATGACCAGGATATATACAAAGGCGTTGTCTCCAAGAACAGGTTTCTGCGAACTCTGCACCGGACAGAGCAGTCGGGTGCAGAAAACAGAGTAACCGAGGAACTGTAAATGTTTGAAGATAAAGTTATCCCGCTTGACAGCTGGGTTTCGCAATGTGTCGACTGGCTGGTGGAAAATTACAGGGATTTTTTCCAATCCCTCAAATGGCCGGTGGACCAGACTCTAAACGGTCTTGATGCAGGCTTAAACTGGCTCCATCCCCTGGCCATTATTGCCATTATAAGCTTTGCTGCCTACCGCTTCTCCGGAAAAGGACTGGCCTTCTTCTCAGCTGTAACCCTTGTTTTGATTGGTCTGCTTGGCCTTTGGGAAGATACCATGACCACCCTGGCCATGGTGCTCTCTTCCGTTGTATTCTGTGCCATGGTCGGTATTCCACTTGGAATATGGGCAGGCCGGAGCGACCGCTTTGAAGCGGCCCTGCGCCCCATGCTTGATGCCATGCAGACAACCCCAGCCTTTGTGTATCTGGTTCCCATTGTGATGCTCTTTTCGGTGGGCAATGTGGCAGGTGTTCTGGCCACCATCGTCTTTGCCCTGCCACCCGTTATCCGTCTCACCAGTCTGGGCATCCGTCAGGTTCATCCCGAGCTGGTCGAAGCAGCCCAGGCCTTTGGGGCCACACGCTGGCAGGTATTATGCCGGGTACAGATTCCACTGGCAATGCCCACAATCATGGCCGGCCTGAACCAGACCATTATGATGGCCCTGTCCATGGTGGTCATCGCAGCGCTCATCGGTGCCGGTGGACTCGGTTCTCCGGTTATTCTCGGTCTCAACACCCTGGACATCGGCCAGGCGGTGACAGGCGGGCTGGGTATTGTTTTAATAGCCATTATTCTCGACCGGATTACCCAGGGTATGGCCCGGAAGAAGTAACAGACATTTACTGATGGATGCGTTTACAGAAATACACAGCAGGATTTCCGCCGGACAATTCGCAAAGACTCAGATTCTCGGTATTGGCGGCAGTCCCGGAAAAGGAGGGAATTCCGACTCCACCTCTTTGCCCGTGCATGGCAGAGGATTCCATCATGCCGGGCGTCCGCCGGCAATGGACCCTGCCGTATCAAAGTTTCACTGATTCAGAAAGAAAACAGATTAGCAGCATTCAATACAATTCTACACAAGGAGGAAAGATGAACGTTTTCAAAACAGTACTGACCGCTCTGGCACTCACCATGGTGCTCACCATTGCACCTGCCATGGCAAAGGACCAGCCCGGAAAAGGTGTCACTGTAAGACCGGCAAGGGCCACATGGAACACCGGTTTCTTTCAGGAAGCCCTCGTCCGCCGCGGCCTGGAGACACTTGGCTACAACGTTAAAAAACCCAAAGACCTGGCAAACCCTATTTTTTATAAATCTCTGGTCCTTGGTGATGTCGATTACTGGTGCAACGGCTGGTTTCCCAATCACGACAGTCAGCTGCCGAAAAACTTTTCAGAAAAAGCTGCCAAGTATGGCTATGTGGTAAAAGCAGGTGGCCTCCAGGGCTACCTCGTCTCCAAAAGAGACGCAGAAAAATACAACATTCAGTCACTCGATGATTTCAAACGGGATGAGGTGAAAAAGGCCTTTGATAAAAATAATGACGGAAAGGCAGACCTCACCGCCTGTCCTCCGGGATGGGGATGTGAAAATGTTATCGCCCATCATATGAAGGTCTATGATCTTGATGCATACATCAATCCGGTGAAGGCATCCTATGAGGCCGGCATGGCCTCAGCTCTTGCCGAATACAAAAATGGTGAGCCCATCTTCTTCTACACCTGGGCACCAAACTGGACAATCTTCAAACTGAAACCCGGAAAGGATGTGGTGTGGATCAATGTACCCAGGATTATTCCCAAAGAGTCACAGAAATCTGCCGTTGACCGGATGACTGTCTCCGGAATCGAAGGTGCGGTAAGCGATCCTGTCAAATTAGGATTTGTGGTCTCTGATATCCGGATCGTTGCCAATAAGAAATTCACCAGCGAAAATCCCGCAGCACAGAAATTCTTCGAGGTTTTCACCCTTCCCCTTGGGGATATTAATGAGCAGAACACCCGAATGAATGCGGGTGAAAAATCAGCAAAAGATATTCAGCGCCATGTGGATGAATGGATAGCAAAAAACAGTGACAAGTGGAACAGCTGGCTCACAGCAGCCCGGGCAGCTGCAAAGTAGAGCGCCACTCTCCCCTGCACAGCTCCAGCCTGACTCAGCTTTCGGGTCAGGCTGGCTTTCTCCTTCCCAGATGCATCAGCAGAAGGAACAATCAGCCCTGGATATACACGATTTTCCAGCCGTATATGGCGGTAATGGCCACGGTGTAGACCATGAGAACATAATACCAGCGACCGGCAAACTTGGGGGTCCTGATCGAAGCCACATTGAAAGCGGTCAGCAGCATGAGCAGGATATAGAGAAAAACTGCAAAAACAGTCTGACTGAACACCCCATCAAGCAGAAACACCAGGACCAGGATGATCACGTTATTGTCCAGCGCCAGTCCCATGTAGGTCGACTTTTCAACCAGACCGAAGACATTGAAATAGCTGAGCCGGAGTACCCCTGTGGCAACAATAACAAAGGCTCCGGGGAGAAACCAGGGACTGAAATGGCCGTAGCTTAACAGAATAACTGCCGGACAGATACTGAAGCTGACAATATCGATCAGGGAATCAAGCTGTCCCCCGAACTCCCGCTGTTTATCGGTTCTGCCCTTCAGGCGCCGGGCAATGATACCATCACTCCAGTCAAAGAATACCGCCCAGATCAGACCGATCATTGCGGCTGGAAAGAGACCGAGTATTGCATAATAAAGAGCGCAGACCGTGCAGAGCAGTCCTGCCAGGGAACAGATATTCGGCAGGTCTTTTGCAAAAGAGAGTATGGAGACCGGCACATCCGCCTGCCTGGAACCGACCATTATTCTCCTCCTCCGGCAAGGATTTCAGTCAACACTTCCACCAGTCTTCTGTTTTCAGCTCTGGTGCGGCTGGCTATGCGAAGATAACGGTCAGACTCCGGCATCGTCTTGCCCTGGCAGTGCTTTATGTACATATTGTGTCGCAGAAACAGTGCTTCGGTTATCTCCGGCCCTGAGGGAGCATCTTCAGGGAGTCTGCAGAAAATATAATTGGCATCCGGTGGATAGACGTGCATTCCAGGAATAGTCTGCAGCTGTTCATAAAAATCATCCCGATCCGCCCTGACCTTTTCACAGCTCTCTCTGAACGCTTTCCGATACTGCGGAGCAAGACGCAGGAATTCTTCCGCAAAACCATTAATATTCCAGATATGGAGACCCTTTCGAACCTTTGCCGCAAAGTCGGCATGGGCAGTGAGCATATAGCCGATTCGTATGCCGCAGATCCCATAGGCCTTGCTCATGCTCTTGAAAATGCAGAGGTTCGGGTGTCTGTCAAGTTCTGATTCCAGGGACTCCCGGTCGCTGTTTCCTGCAAAATCAATAAAGGATTCATCAACGATGAGCATGCAGTTATGGTCCGCTAATTTTTTCAGTAAACGGATAAGTTCCACCTTCGGCACAAGCAGCGAAGTGGGATTATTGGGAGAGACCACCACTGCCAGGCCTGCCTGACAGCGAATGGCTTCAGCTGCAAATTTATCGACATCCAGCTGGAATGAGGGGGCCTCAAGGGCAAATTCAACAACACTGCCCGCGGGTGCAGCATTGGCATATTCATTAAATGACGGAACAGGCACGATCAGTTTACGGCCCATTCCTGCGATAATCTTGATAAGCTCCGCAGCCCCGTTCCCCACAAGCACACGCTCCGGCGGCTGATCAATCAACTCACCCACCAGAACTGCCAGATCTTTCTGGGCAATAGGATAATTTAACACCAGCTGGTGAATATTGCTGCTGAGGTGGGTGAAGAAATCCTCCGGCGGGAAATACAGATTATAGAGATAATTATGATCGGTAAAATCATGACGCCAGTAACCGCCATGCTGATTGGAAACAAAATTGTATCGTTCTTGTGCAGTGGAATATTGAGTGGTCATTTTTTACTATACTGAATGAATTTGAGAACGACGAACCAGTCCGGCATCATTAGCGGGACAGATCATCATCAGGGCAATGACCGATTCCGTTCTTTGTTTACGCAAGGGCCGGCCGCCACCTGGTAAACAGAGGCATGTTCTCGGCTTTTGGCTCAGCTGGTCCGCAATCAGAGAAGAGGGCAGACGGCTGATGATAATGGCTGCATATCTGATCTGCTGCGCGCAGATCAGCGACGGTATCAATCTCGTACCAGTGATCGGCATCAAAAAACACCGGCGCAAAAGAGAGACAGTCATCTGTCACCATATCCGCAAAGACAGTCTCATAATAGCCATTCACCATATCTTTTGATATATGCTGATCCAGTCTTTTGCGAACCTGTTTCCAGGTCCGGGTGGAAAGGCTGTATATGTTAACGGTCTTGAAATGCTTACCATCAGGTTTCTGGACATTCTTCTGAAATGCCTTAACCATCTGACGGCTGTTGATGGTTACCGTTGTACCATTCATCCAGGGCTGCAGTTTTGAGACTGCTATTCGATCAGGCTGGAGCATACCCTTCAGCATTTTCGGATCAAAAACAAGGTCACTTTCAATCAGCAGAAAGGGTTCATTTATTTCCTTTCTTGCCAGCCAGAGAGAATAAATATTATTGGTCGTTTTATACACGGGACTCGTAATATAGGTGATTTCCATACCCCCGGCCCGGGTTCCAAGAAAATCACGTATAGAACGGGCCTGGTGGCCGATAACAATGACCAGCCTCTTGAACTTGTATGAACGGAGGGCATCAACCAGTCGTTCAAGAATGGATATTTCATTGACGGGAACAAGGCACTTTGGGGTATCGTCAGTCAGGGGAGCCAGGCGGCTGCCCATACCTGCTGCCAGCAACAGCGCCGTGCGTACCTGTTTCTTTTCACAATCTGAACAGCCTGGTAGATCTATCATTTTTCCACTTCCTCAGTAGTTATCAAACAGCGGCAGAAAGACTACACAGGTGACAACCACAGGTGCAGGTGAACGGGGAGTCGTTATTATCCTGCCAGTTGTCTCGAATAAACAAGCTGAGGGGGAATAAACAGTGAATGGGGGATCTCGACGAGATAAAAAGAATACCGCAGAGGATTAAACACTATACAGGAAGAGCACGGATAAGTCAAGAAGAAGCCTGTTTACAACGCACTTACCGACAGTTACCCGCAAGGCAGCTTCCATGGTCTTCACAACTAACCCGCAGGCACATCTCCCGTACTCACCGCCGCCTCCCTGGTGCAGAATAGAGCCATGGACAGACAAGTGCGTTTTTCACCGGGTCCTGCTGTGGCGAATTTCCATCATATTTTACACAGCCCGCAACACCTGCAACGCGTCAGGCACTCTATTCTGGAAACCATCCGCAGGATAGGGTATATCATGCATCATGACGATGAAAGAAAAATTCAAAACCGTTATAACTGCCGGTCTGGACCTCTTCTTTCCACCATTCTGTGCTTCCTGCAGAAAAGCAGCAGAGGACAGCAACAGGCCCCTCTGCGGAAAATGTTTTTCACAATTGAAATTCATGAAAACTCCTTACTGCACCTGTTGTGGAAGATCCTTTTCCAGTGGACATGAAAACCATCTTTGCGGAGACTGTCTGAAATCATCATGGAACTTTGACAGGGCCCGCTCGATTGTGGTCTACGAGGACATCATCGCCGGATTGATTCACGAATTGAAATATTCCGGAAGCATGTGCGGTCTGAAGGCATTTCAAGATCTGAGCAGACACAGCCCCGTCAGAGACGACTTATCCACAGCAGACCTTATTCTGCCAGTCCCGCTGCATATCAAACGACTGCGGCAGCGGGGCTTTAATCAGGCCCTGCTGCTGGCAAAAAGTCTCTTTCCCGATGCAGGGGCAAAGATACACTACGATATTTTATTTCGGCAAACGAATACTCCCACACAGACTGGTCTAAGCGGCAGAGAGCGCCGGAAAAATTTAAAAAATGCCTTTATCGTCAAGAAAGCTTCTGAGATATCCGGCAGAAACATCCTCATCATTGATGACGTCTTCACCACCGGATCCACTGTCAACGAATGTGCCGGGGTGTTGAAAAAAAAAGGCTGCAAAAGAGTTGAGATATTGACCATCTGCCGGGCTGAAAAAATCCTCCCATAGCACCTGGAAAGGAAACCGGAAGCCCTTGTATGCCGTGACGGGAAAAGCTTTTCTCACTGCTGACACCAGGGTGTTATCACTCCATTCTTTCTTTCCATCAGCACACTCCACCCTTTCAAATACACCTCCCGCAAAAAGAGATACCACTTTTTTTCAATCACTCCGGTAGCAAAAAGATGCTATTTTCAATAATTCATGCTAGTATGAAAAATACGACCTTTCAGGTAAAGAAAGATCGCTTATTGTACAAATTTTAACATATTAGACTGTGACACAAGGCAACTCTTCCTCAAAAAAACTCTTGGGCGTCCTCATTGGCGGCTCCGGTCTCATCGGAGGTACCCTGGCCCATTATTTCAAGACCAAGACCCCCCACACCATAGAGTTGCGTGCACCGAGCAGCAAAAAACTGTCCATCAGAAATGCTGCCGACATCAAAGACTACCTCAAACGTCTCCAGCCGGACTTTGTCATCAATACCGCAATTGCCAACATCGGATCCGACTCACAGCTGGCCTTTGAAGTCAACTATATCGGTACCCTGAACATGGCCAGGGCAGCGGCTGCCCTGAAAATTCCATACATCCATATCAGTTCCGCCGCAACCCTTCCCAACGGGGAGAACCTCACCGAGGATGACTGCCTTGAGATTCAGCCGCAACTGAATAACTACGCAAAATCAAAACTCATGGCGGAAGAGACCCTGAAGTACATGCACAAGACCGTAGGACTTGACTACACCTGTATCCGTCTTGCCGTTGTCTACGGTGAACATGACCATAAGATCCAGGGATTCCACCGTCTCTTTTTTTCCATTGCCGATGAATCCATGCCGGTTCTCTTCACCAAGAGGAACGTCATGCACTCCTACTCAAATGCCAACAAATTTCCCTATTTTGTTCACCATGTTCTTGAGAACCGGCCCGAGTTCAACGGAGAGACCTACCACTTTGTCGACAAAGACCCGGTGGAGCTGGCCGAACTCATTCTCACAATCCGCTCCTATCTTGAACTGAAAACTCCACGGGAAATATATGTCCCGTACTCCGTGGCAATTTTTGGTAAGAAAATACTGGAAGTACTCTTAAAAGGGCTTTCACGAATAGGTATCCACGGTGGTCTTCCTGCCGAGCTCATGTTTCTGGAGAGCTTCTACAAAACCCAGACCCTTTCTGCGGAAAAGCTGTTGAACTCAAGTTTTGTGGACCCGAAACCGGATGAAACCATCTACACCAAACTCCCGGCCCTGGTGATCTACTACCTGAAACGCTGGACCCATGAAAACCTTATATCAACCTTTAACGAGTCGATTCTGCATCCCCAGGCGATGTCAGTTGACTTTGAACAGTCACCCCTTGAATTACTCAACACAGTGCATGAAGACTCCACATCACCCTTCATTGAACTTGTTGACAATTAATTACAACCGTTCTTTTTTCCCCTTTCCAGTCATGGACTCTTTGCAAAAACGATGAAACATGGCATATTGGGTAATTTATCAATTTTCGTGTTCAGCAAAACCTGAGAAAGCAATGAAATGCGGGCAGAACCTGCCATAAGAGAAATCATTTCCTTTAGAGAAACAGGATACCATATGAATCACTGCAGAAAAGCAAACCCTCTTTCCAGAATACTCAGACAGTCTCCTTTCTATTCCAGCCTTCTGCTGGTTCTTACTCTCTCTGTCTATCTTATATTCCCGGGATCTGCTGTGGCGGCTGTTGAGCAGAACACAAGCTACCTCCCGTTAAAGATCAATGCTCCCTCAAATCAGGAACTCATTGCAAAACAGGCTGACAGCGCTCTGGCCAGTGCCCTGGCCGCCACCTCATTCTCAATGATACCACGGACAGAGGCGGAAAAACTTGTTGATTACTCCGGAACATGGCCCCCTGAACCCGATGCACTCAGAAAGGTAGCGGCAAAAACCGGACTCGACTATGTGGCGGTGGGAAGTCTCACCATCCTTGGTGAACAGATCAGTATTGATTACAAAGTATTTGACCTGCTCGCCCCCTCATCCCCCAAATATTATTACCGCCAGGGCGACTCTCTGGAAAACCTGGCAGGTACCCTGGCGGAGGTGCTTCGTGACGTAGTCTCCTACACGGAACGCGACTACATCATTGCCTCCATCTCACCCGCCGGGAATGTACGGATCGACTCCGGAGCCATCTCCAGAAAGGTCAAGACCAAGCCCGGTGATTTCTACAACCCTGCCGCCCTTCGGGAAGACCTGAAGGCCATCTACAAAATGGGCTACTTTGAAAATGTCTACATCAAGGTTGCCGAGAGTGAGGCAGGAAAGGTTGTCACCTTTGAAGTGGTGGAGAAACCAATCATCCGCAGTATTGAATATTCAGGCCTTGACGCCTTTTCCAAGGAAGAGGTTGCAGAAGCTGCAAACATCGGCCTCAACACCATCTTGAACAACAGCAAGATAAACAACAGCGTTGCTGCAATAAAGGCACTGTACAAGGCCAAGGGCTATTACAACACCCAGGTCACAGCCCAGATCAGTTACCCAAATGACGAAAGCGCTGAACTTCGCTTTGTCATCGATGAAGGCGACAAGATCTACATCAAAGA
>JAMOMO010000253.1 GCA_027067035.1 Desulfobulbaceae bacterium | reverse complement strand
AAGTTTCTCGGGAAGATTGTTCTGGCTCTGGTACTTTTTGATTTCCTGCTGGAAATTGCCGAAATCCTGGTCGGTCTTTATCCGGGGGTACCGGCAGAAAGTCACCCGCTGCAGGTTATGCTGTTTGGTTCCCACTGGTATGTCTTCTGGGTTATCCATTTCGGTCTCGGGGTTCTTCTACCGGCAATTATACTCTTTTCCACTGCCGTGCCAGAAGGGAAGCCTGGCAAATCCGTTGCAGGTCCCATTGCCTTTGCGTGTCTCCTGGTGGCAGTCACCTTTATGGCCGTTCGTCTCAATATCGTTATACCCGGTCAGATCAATCCGGAGATTTCCGGCCTTGAATATGCCTTTAGCGGTCCCGGTCTCAAATTCACCTACATGCCCACTGTTATGGAGTGGCTGGTGTCTTTATGGGTGGCCTCCCTGGGGGTTCTTTTCTTTCTTTTAGGTGAAAAGCTGCTCCCAATCGTTGATCCGGAAAATAGAGAGGTGGCATAATGGATGCTCATGTCAAAGTACAACAGAAAAAAACAATGAAAAACAGTGATATTGAAGTTGATGGTGTGCAGGTGGCTCTAAATCGGCGCACATTTATAAAAAGTACCGCCTTTTTTGGCGGCATACTGGCGGCCAGCCAGATACCGGGGATGGATCTGTTTTCGGGTTCCACTGCCGAGGCCGCAATGAGTCTGACAGGCAATGCCTATCCTTTTGATAAGGCGGAAAATGTTATCTACAGTTGCTGTCTGCAGTGTCACACGGCCTGTACAATAAAAGTGAAGCTGCTTGATGGAGTGATGGTAAAAGTGGATGGGAATCCGTTCAGCCCCATGAATATGCATCCGCATCTCTCCTATGATACCGATCCACAGGAGGCGGTTCGGTTTGATGGTCGTCTCTGTCCCAAGGGGCAGGCCGGTATACAGACACTGTATGATCCCTATCGGATTCGCAAGGTGTTGAAGAGAAAACCGGGAACAGGGCGGGGTGAGAATAAATGGGTAAGCATCGATTTTGATAAGGCCGTAGAGGAGATCGTCAACGGTGGTAACCTCTTTGGAGAGGGCAAGGTGGATGGACTTAAGGATATCCTTGCTGTTCGTGATCCAGCCTTGATGAAATCCCTGAAATCAGATGCTGCGAAGGTGGCATCAAACGAAATGACGGCTGCGCAGTTTCAGGTACTGCATAAAGATCATCTCGATAAGCTGATAGATCCGGAATTTCCTGATCTGGGTCCGAAAAACAATCAGTTTGTCTTTTTGGGTGGTCGCATCGAGCACGGCCGCAAAGAATTTGCCAAACGATGGATTAAAGACAGCCTGGGCTCCACCAACTGGTTTGAGCATACCACGGTTTGTGAACAGTCCCATCACATTGCCTATAAAAAATTCACCAGTACCTATAAGGGAAGCAAGTATCATCCCGGTCTGAAAGAGGTTTTCGAGCACTATAAAAATGGTCCGGATCATTTCAAACCCGATGTGCCAAATGCCGAATTTATAATATTTTTTGGTACCAGTCCCTTTGAGGCAAACTTCGGACCAACTAACTGGTCCTCCTATCTGACCAACGCCCAGGCACGAAACGGCATGAAATTCGCGGTGGTTGATCCACGTCTGAGCCATTCCGCTGCCAAGGCCAACTACTGGCTGCCGGTTAAACCCGGCGGTGATGCTGCCCTTGCCTACGGAATGATACGCTGGGCCCTGGATAACAAGGCCTATAATGAGAGCTATCTGCGGGCGGCTAATCGCAGCGCAGCCAATGCCAACGGTGATACGACCTGGTGTGACGCGACCCATCTGGTCCTGGTTGATAAAGACGGTATGACGGGCTTGAAGATGCTTCGCAGTGATGATGCCGGAATTGACAAGAATCACAGTTTACTGGTCAGCGTTAAGGGTGAGCTTGTTCCCTTTGATCCCTATAAAAAAGGCGATGAGCCTCTGACCGGTGACCTGTTTGCCGAAGGTGAAATCAATGGTCTTCGTTTCAAGAGCGCCTTTGCTCTGCTTCGCGATCTGGCAATGGAACGTACTGTTGAGCAATGGGCCCAAGAGAGCGGTATCCCGGTCAGGCAGCTGATTCAGGTCACCAGGGAATTCACCAGCCATGGTCGCAGGGCAGTGGCTGATATGTATCGTGGTCCGGTGCAGCATACAAACGGTTATCATAACGGTCGTGCTATTCTTGTTCTCAACCTGCTTGTGGGGAATGGTGACTGGAAGGGTGGTTTAATGAAAGGTGGTGGCCACTGGCATGAAGATGGCAGTAAAAAAGGCCAGCCCTTTCCGCTCTCAAAACTTCATCCGGATAAAATCGGACATTTCGGTGTTCCACTGAGTCGGGAAAAAATGCATTATGAGGACTGCAGTCTGTTTTTTAAACATGGATACCCTGCAAAAAGGACCTGGTACCCCTATACAGGAAATGTTTACCAGGAGGTTATTCCCAGTGCCGCCGACGGGTATCCTTACCCGATAAAGGCACTGTATCTGCACAAGGGAACGCCGGGATTTTCTGTACCAGGCGCGAATTCCACCCTTGATATACTTCGTGATCCCAAAAAAATCCCCTTACTTTTCGCCGATGATATTGTCATTGGCGAAACCACCATGTACTGCGATTATATCTTTCCGGACTCTGCAATATGGGAGCGCTGGGGTACTCCACATCTGAGCCCTGCCGTTGCCACAGCAGGGAGCAAATTGCGGCAGCCGGCGGTTGAATCACTGGTGGAGACCTGTACGGTTTTCGGCCGTAAACAGCATATCTCCATGGAATCTCTGATGCTGGCTGTTGCCGAACGCCTAAAGGCGCCCGGTTATGGCAAGAATGGATTCGGGCCAGGGCTTGACTTCAGCAGCAGGGAGGATTTCTTCCTGAAGATGGCGGCCAATATGGCCTATGGTGACAAGGGTGGTAAAGATAAGGTTCAGCTGGCCGGCAGAGATGAGCTGAGGCTCTTTGTCAATGCGCGTCGTCATCTGAGTAAGGCGGTCTTTGACGAAGCACGGTGGAAAAAGGCCGTTGGTGGTGATGAGGACCTCTGGCGACGGACGGTTACCGTACTGAACCGCGGCGGGCGTTTTGAAGATGCCGGCAAGGCATATACGGGAGAGAAGGTTGCTCATCAATGGAAGGGCCAGTTTCATATCTTTGCAGAGGATGTTTCTCTCGGAAAGCAGTGTATGACTGGCGAACATCTTCCGGGAATGCCTGTTTATCAGGCGATACAGGATGCTGCAGGCAGAAAAATCACCATTAATAAAAAGTACCCCTTTCAGCTGTTCACCTATAAGCTGATCCTGGGAGGACAGTCAAGGACAATCGGTGATTACTGGACCATGGTTGCGGAGAAGGGTGAGAATTATGTTCTTATGAACCCTGTGGATGCCGGTCGACTGGGAATGAAAACCGGTGATTTCATTCGTCTTGTCGGTCCAGATAATAAAAAAGGTACAATCCCGTTGACTGCAACACGCACCAAAGATGTAGCCGGTCGTCTTCGCGTCACCGAAGGGATACGCCCCGGTACTGTTGCTGCGAGCTGGAGTTTTGGGCACTGGGCCTATGGCAGCCGTGATGTGATTGTTGACGGATCGGTGATAAAGGGGGATGAGCGCAGGGGAACCGGTATCTGTCCGAACCCTGTTATGCAGGTCGATCCGGCGGTGAAAAACATGTGCTTGTCAGATCCCATCGGCGGCTCCTGTTCTTTCTATGATTCCTGGGTGGATGTAATTAAAGCTTGAAGGGAAGACGCTTATGAAAAAGCTGATCTGCATACTGGTGGCCCTGGTGTTGTTTGCAGCCTGTAATGATGACCGGGAGGTCGACAATGTCTCCCGGTCTCCTCAGCCTGCTGCGGCAGTGTCCACCAGTGGAAAAGTGCAAAATGCGGGCACTGCTCTGGACAGCCAACAGGCGATGCAGGAGGCGAAGCAGGATTTCTCCAGATCCCGGTTTGATAAAGCAACTTCAGTATTACGGCGGGCTTTGGAGAGAGATGCTGATAACGATCAGCTTTGGGAGCTCTATGATCGTGCCCTGCTGGCCAGGACCGGAGACGATTATCTTGAGTCAGTGCCGAAAAACCGTTATCGGATCAATATGAAAACCTTTCTGCAGGATGAACCCTTATGGCCCGGCAAATATGTTCTCCTTGATGTCAGAGAACCGGATGAATTTGACAAGGGGCATATTTCGGGCTCGATCAATGTTCCCTTCCGCAAGGTACTGAGCAATCTTTCCTTGCTTCCCGGTCCTGAAGACAAGGTGACGCTGCTGGTCATCTGTAATACCCAGCACAGAGCCAATCATGTCATTGTTGTACTTCGGGAGATTGGCTACAGCAACGCTTATACACTGCGTGGCGGCTACAGTAACTACGTCAGCTGGAAGAAAAAACTGCAGGGAGGAAACAGAGGTGTTAAGCTGAAAAAGAGTGAAGCCAGGGATAACAAAGGGCAGAAAGGCAAAGATCTGCAAAATAATGACAGTCCGGAGAATCAGCCTGAGGAAGATTTCAGCTGCTAAGCGGTACGTGTCCGGAAAGTGTTGAATATATCCTGAATCCGTGAACGCTGTTTGGGGGGAATGATCCGGGAACATAAGCACCTGATTGTATTGAAACGGAAGAACCACGTCAGGTTCTGGCAGATTTTGTTCTGTTCTCCTGCCTCTTTTTTTCTTTACCCGCATGTGGTGGCCTTTCTTAAAGTTGAGAGTATCCGTATGGATGAACAGGGAAAACAATTATGTATGCAGTTTGTTTATATAAGTTTCCCGGCAGGTTGTGGTGGAACGGTTACGAGAAGATAAGGGGTCTTCTATTGGTATGGGGACCTGTTTGATAAATTTTAATAAAGGAGTAGAAAATGAAGAAAAAAGTGTTGTGTAGCGCTGTGGCTCTGGGGATTGGCCTGAGTTTCGGCCTGGCTTCCACTGGTGTGGCCGGGACTGTGACCGTGGATGAGGATATTCTCAAGGCCATGCAGGAGCAGCTGGCTCAGCAGGCACAGGCCATTGCGGACCTGCAGGCCAGGCTGGGAAAAGTACCGGAAGCAGCTAAAACAGCGGAACATGTTGCAGTGGTCTCTCATCCGGCCAATGATGCCAAGGTGCAGGTCTCTCTGTATGGTCAGGTAAACAAAGGTGTCATGTATGCCGATGATGGTAATAAAAACAAAACCTTTTTTGTGGACAATGATGCCTCTTCCACCCGCTTTGGAATCAAGGCTGTTGTGAAACCCGGTGGTGCCTGGAATGCTGGATCACTCATGGAGATGGAGTATCAGACTAATCCATCCAACAAGGTTTCCATGGATGATGAATCTCTCAATGAAGATCTGCATGTCCGTAAATTCAGTGTTTTTCTTGCGGAAAATTCACTGGGCCGTTTGACAATCGGTCAGGATTCGGCAGCAACAGACGGTATTGCAGAGATTGATCTTTCCGGCACCTCTCTGGCTGGTTATGCGGATGGAACTGTTATTGGTGGTGGCCTGTCTTTTTATGACAGAACGACGGCGGATTACAGTGACAGCACCGTGGGCAGTGTCTTCAAGGATCTTGATGGCGGCCGGTATGATCTTGTTCGTTACGACACGCCGAAATTTTACGGTTTTTCATTTGCAGGCAGCCTTGGTGAAGAGAACAAGAATGAAATTGCTCTGCGCTACAACCAGAAATTTGATATGCTTCATCTGGTTGGTGGAATTGGTTATGCCACTGAAGGTAGCGCCTCCAGCAGTGACGACCGCTGGTCGGGTTCCATTTCCGCCCTGCTTGACAATGGCCTCAACTTCACTTTAGCCGGTGGTGTACGAACTGAAAATGATGCCAACCGGGATGATCCATCCTATTGGTACGGCAAAATCGGTTACCAGCTCCATCTGTTCAGTGTCGGTAAGACCGCGTTCTCCGTTGATTACGGAAGCTATCAGGACTTTGTCAATAATAATGATGATGGCACCCTGTTCGGAACACAGCTTGTCCAGTATATTGATCCGCTTTCCAGCCAGTTCTATCTCGGCTATCGCCAGATGCAGCTGGATCGTGACCTGACAGATATGGACGACATCTATTCGGTTGTAAGTGGAGTGCGGGTGAAGTTCTAATTCAGGGCTTTGTATTATTTCCTGAATCCGGTTAAATGAGCTGAGCTTCATCTTCATTGAACGCCGAAGGAGTCAGGAAGTATGTCTGATCTGGGCAAAGAGGCGATGGTGCTTCTTTGCCCATTTTTTTTGTGGAGGGAGTTTTATGAAACAGTTTCTTTTGCTTCTCGTGCTCATCTTGATGAGCGGTGTTTTCTTTTCAGGGTGTGCCCGTAAGGACTCTCTGTCAGATGCTGTTCCGGATAAGCAGGATGACACCGTAATTCCGGACAATTACAGTGGATATGGTTATCATCCAGACACCGAAGTTCCTGAAGGAAAGGGCATTCTCAGTGAGGAGGGTGGTGAATTTATAATCTTTCGCAAATGACTTCTTGTAAAAAGCATTGTCAAAGGGTGCTTTGCTGGGCGATATTCCACCCATGAAAACACCCTTTTCCCCTTTTTGCGGACAAGCCGCCACGTGGTTCAGCCCCGTGTGTCCAGATATGAACAATTGTCTGATACACCTTGTCGAGACTGCTGATTAAATATCTGCTGATAAGTAGTTCATCCGTTGGTTGATGAAGGTCTGGGCCCGGATCAGAATTTCTTTTGCAACCTCCATGGATGGCTCCACTGCCTGCAAAAGGAAAAAGTGTAAGCAACAGCGTTTGACCTGGTCCGCTAAAAGCCGGTATCTTTCAATTTCCGTTACGTATTCCGAATGGTATCAGACGGATTTCTGTAATGCTGCCTGACCTTCACGATCCATTGTTGCTTCCGGTTCCGGGGGGATCGTTGTTGCCTGCGGGTCGGGGTCTCCGTCAAGCCCGTAGGCAAACATGGGTACATAGATAAGGGTCAAGAGAGTGCCGACAATCAATCCGCCAACGGCCACATCGGCCAGAGGGGAGAGCCGTTCCAGGCCAACCGCCTGTTCCAGGGCAATGGGAATCATTCCGGCAATGGTACCAAAGGCGGTCATCATAACTGGACGGAAACGAACGCGGACAGATTCCATGGCAGACTCAAAAGCTGATTCTTTCTTTCGGTAATGCTGATAGAAATCGATCAGTAAAATGGAGTTTTTGATTATGATTCCAAAGAGAAGTAAGATGCCGACCATGGACGGCATGCAGCTTGGTTTCCCAAACAGCAGCATACCCCAGGAGGCTCCTATCATTGAGAGTGGCAGAACAATAATCATGACCAGTGACATTCGAACAGAACGGTAGATGGCGATAAGAGCCATGACCAGAATAATGATCCCGGTACCGATGGCCTTCATCATTCGACTGAAGGAGTCATTGAGTTGCGCAATATCTCCCTGCTGACTGATCATAATCCCTTTGCTGTCAATATGTTCAAGCAAGCTGTTTGCGTCCGCTGTAATATGGGTTACCGGGCGTAGGCTGCGGTAGCCGCTGATATCAAGACTGTAGAGCATTTTGTCCCGTTCGAGCTTGGCGGCGGTCAGACGCTGATGGATATCGGCAATGGCTTCCAGGGGAATGGTTCCAGTACTGGTCTGGATGGGGAGCAAGCGCAGGCTCTGGAGATTTGTGTTGAATTCTCCCTTAAGATAAAGCCTCACGGGCTGGGTGTTCATGGTGGCAAAATTTCCGAGAAGGGAAACCACCTGTCCTTTAATGGGAATCTGGCTGGCAATGGCATAGGGTGTTAATCCGTAGCTGAGTGCCTTGTTGGTATCGATGACAATTTCTGCTTCATTGAAATCTCGATCCCAGGAAAGGGATACGCTGGTTAATCCCTTTATTCCGGTCAGTGCTTCGGCAATTTCATGTCCCTTTTTCGGTAAATCCTGGTAGTCAGGTGCCATGAGCCGTACGTCAAGGGGTGCCTTTATCGAAGATACGGCTGTGGCACCAAAATCATACACATCAACGGTCTTTACACCGGTCAGGCTGTTGAGCTGATCACGGATTTCATCTTCTATCTGCCAGAGTGTTTTTTTACGTTCAAAACGGTTCACGCAGTTAACTGTCAGAGTAGCCTCTGCAGGAAGGTTCCCGCTACCAAGGGAGAGCACTCCCGCCTCACCTCCAAATGCAACCGAACTCATCTGCACTTCATCCTGACTGTGCAGCCAGGCAAGAAACGGCGCGATCCGCTGTTCAGCACTTTCCACCGTGTCATTTGCCGAAAAGGCTATATGGGCCTTGATGATTCCGGTATCCATGGGTGGCATGACGTCTTTCCCTATGATCGGCATGACATTTTTTAAACTGAGCACCAGAATAAGCAGTACGCCTATGGTCAGCCCTGCTTTTCTTGCTGCGGAAAAACGGCCATTGGAGAAATGGAGCACGGATTCGTAGGGACCAACCAGTCGGCCCACGCTGTTTTCATAGACATATTCAAAAAAATACTCCACCCTGGTTTTATTCATTCCTTTGCGATAGAGGTAAACGGAAAGTTTAGGAATAAAAGTGATGGAAATAAAGTAGGAGACCAGGAGGGCAATGATCAGTGTTTCGATCAAAGGACGGAATATATGCTGTGGGAAATCGCCGACAAACATCAGGGGAAACATGATGGCTATGGTGGCAACTGTTCCTGCAAAAATGGGCGCGATGACTTCTTTTGTGCCCTGTTCAATGGCGGTTGTAAGGTCTTCGTGTAATTCTCCCAGGTGCCGCTCAATATTTTCAAGAACCACTACAGCATCATCCACCAGCATACCGAGTGCCAGGATGATTGCTGTGTAGACCACGATATTCAATTCTCCACCAAGAAGATAGATAACGGCCATGGTTGAAAAAAAGACCAGGGGAATGGAGAGACCTGCAGCGGTGATGGCCCGGAAATTTCCGAGGAAGAAAAGGAGAACCAGAAGGGTGTAGATAATGGCATCACGCAGGGCTTCCAGCATATTTGTGTTTGCAGTTTCAATCAGGTCGCGCTGGGTATTGGATATTTCAAAGTTGATGTTGGGATATTGAGCTTTCAGTGTTTCGATCTCGGCACGGGCGGTATCGCTAACCGATAAAACTGATCCACCGGGTGATCGTTGAATGGCAAGAGCAATTGCCCCCTTGCCGTTGCCGAGATAGCCGGAGAAACGTTTCTGGGTGGACCAGTTGATATCCGCCACATCGCCAAGCCGTAAATTTGGAGAGATTCGCAGTCTTGATAATGCCTCAACCGTTGTCTGTTCACCGTAATAGGTCAGCGTAAAAAAGCCGTTGCTGCCCTTGACAAATCCTATCGGGATGTCCCGGTTGGCGGCCATAATTGTTTTGGCAAGGGTCTCTACGGTAAGCCCGTAACGTTGCAGGCGAAGGGGGTCAATGGCAATGGTTAATGCGCTTTGGTACCCACCGAATACTTCCACGTTGCCGATGCCGGGATTGGCTAGCAGTGCGGGTTTAATAAAGGAGTCAGCGATTTTTCGGATATCTCCCAGGCTTAGAAAGTCACTCTTCGGACTTAAGGCAAGCACTTCAACGGGCAGGGTAAATGAGCCTGCTGTATAAATTGCCGGATTGGCTGTTGAGGGAAGATTGACCCGGGCAATGGACAGGGCATTGGCCACATCTACCGCGGCAGCATTGAGCCCCTTGGTGTATTCAAATTCCGCTTTGACAATGGAAAAGTTGGCCACATTGACCGAGCTGATTTCACGTACCTCACTCAAGCGGGCGATTTCGTTCTCAATGGGTTTGGAAACCGTACTTGCGGCAACCTCTGCGGTTGATCCTGGTACCTGCGTTATGACAATGACCTGAGGGCGATCCGAATCAGGGAACAGGTTCTTGGGCATATTGATAAGTCCCATTATGCCGACAACAAAGAGCAGGGCAATGATGGAGAAGAGCAGGTGGGGTCGTTTATAAAAGAAAGTAAACATTTTGCATTCCAAAGGACGAATTAGCGGAGAGAAGAAATCTGTTTGCTGACTGTCAGCCCTGCACTGTTATTGCTACTCCAGCGAGAAGTTTAAGGAGAATGTCAGGTTTGGCGACGATGACTTTGTCAGCTGTCAGGCCTTCAACCACGACACCTTCGGTACCGGAGGCAATGATCTGCACTGCAATCGGACGGGACGTCCCGCCGTTTGGCACAAAACAGAAGCTCCTGCCGTCTTTTTGCAACAGTGCTGACTGGGGAATCATTGTGCCGTTTCCATGATAAATGACCAGGCGAACCGGGAGACGTTCTCCGGAATT
>JAMOMO010000252.1 GCA_027067035.1 Desulfobulbaceae bacterium | reverse complement strand
TTTTTCCCTGCAATAATAGACGCTCTACTGGACAATACTCTGCTGGAGTTGATTGAGAATCTGAGGGAAGAGTCTTTCCCTCCCGTGACCTCAAGAACGGGTTCGTCACCAGTTGCCCATAACAGAAACTGACTGTTGGTCCGTATTTCCCCCGTTTTGGGGTCAACAATCTGCCATTTTTTATTATCATAAACCTGCAGCAGACTACTCAGTCTTTTCCCGCTCCCATCTTTGTCAAGAAACAGTCCTTTCACCTTTTTGGCATGAACCCCTGCCCTGACAAGCAGACCACGCATGAGATTCAATACCCCGCCATACTCTTCTTTTTTCTGCAGCAGGAGCTGAACACTCTGTTTTTCCGCAGCAGCAATCATGGAAATAAGGTTCCGGGAAATTGTCAGCGGATCGCTGTTCCCTGTTCCCCGAATCTGTTTCACAATAAGATTTGCCGCCTCTTCCGCCGCCCCGGAGAAAAGAATCCGATCAGCATCTGTTTCAGGTGCAGGAGGCGGCTCCATCACAGAAGCAGCTCCCCGGTGATAAGCAGAGACCCGATAATAGATGGTCTGCTCTCCTTCAGCTTTGTCCTTTCTCCAGACCGCCTCTGCTGCGCCACTGGTCGATTTCTCCCAGTTGAACAGATATTTTTCTCCAACGGTCTCCTGGTCAAGCACCACAATATTCCCCGTATTGTCAGCGCCATTCAGGACCACTTCCACCGGTCCGCCTTCTGCCTGAAAAGAGATCTTTGCCTCAACGGTCCACACGTTCACCTTGTTCTCCGGAAAAAAAGGAAACCCGAGAACCTGATTCTTGTAAATGGCGGCTCCAAGCCCAATTACAATGAGAACACAGATAATCAGCCGAAGCTGTGTCTTAGTTTGCATCTTTTTTCTCTCCCTGACTCAGAGGATGGACCATGTACTCGCCACTGACATCAACCACAGCCCTGCGGTTGAGAAAATTCCTTCCCACCAGGGCAGGATATTCATAATCACTGCGATCAACGAGGGTAAACTCGCATCTCTGTCTGATTTCACCGATTGCCACATCAAGTTTGACCACCGGGCGTTCACTGGCAAGGGCTCCATGGCGTTTTATCTTTACTATCCGCTCCAGAGGACGCTCCAGCAAAACAAGTTTTCCGGACGAATCGGCCACCTGAAACCGCAGCCAGCGTTTTCCGTCACGCTCATAAGGCTGTATTCCGACTGCACTGAGAGATGAGGTTTTGGCACCGGTATCGATCCGTGCGGCAAACTGCAGTTTTTCCCCAACCAGGGTAAGTGTCTCAACAGCACCAATGACAGGCAGGCCACGCTGCTGTTTCGCAGCAAGACAGGAAACAGGGAGCAGGCTGCAGGCGAGCAGGGCAAACAACACAATTTTTTTCATTCTTTTACTCCTTTTCAGCTGCTTTTATATCAACATCAACAAGGAAATCATTCTTCAGCCAGTTGCGGCCAATGAGCAGTTTATACTGCATCCGTGAGCGATCCCGAAGATTCACCAGTACTTTTTTCTGAACATGTTTCCAGCCAAGAAGCATCTCGATGACATATCTCTTTTCTTCACCCTGACTGTTTTTCACAGTGCTGACTTTGGAGATACGCGCCGTTACTTCCCGGGATTTTCCTTCCCGGTTTTCAGTTGTGAATGTGATTGTTTTCCCAACATTCTCTTCCGGAACAGCTGCGGCATCATTGATCTTCATATCAACTGCATGGATGGATGTAACACGGGCACCGGTATCAATTCTGGCAAGATACGGAAATGAGACACCTGCCACTTTTATCCAGGCGGTTTCCCCGATAATATTTTTTCCTCCGGCCCGGACAGTCTGTCCAGCCAGACAGAAGAACAATAAACAGATCACAGCAACACTTACTCTTTTCATAACACGCTTCCCTCTTAAATATCTTCAGCAATGGCTGTTTCGTCATACCGATGGCAGCAGCCACTCCCAGGAATTTTTCCCATATACAAAATCCATCATACTTTATAACGCCCCTTTTGGTCAAATTTTCCTTGAATAATCCGAAGAGTAAGTAACATACTGGGCGATAATCGTTCTGAGCTGATGAAACAGGAGTCAGACAAAAACAGGAGGCGGCAATAAGGCCGTGTGATGAGAGATGAGAAAGACACACAGGAAGGCAGACCGAAAAGCCGCCAAACGCAAAACAGCCACTCTGACCTTACGGTTGGAGTGGCTGTAATAATTGAATGGTACACCAGACAGGATTCGAACCTGTGACCCCCTGATTCGTAGTCAGGTACTCTATCCAGCTGAGCTACTGGTGCACGTGAGCCATTATATACCCTAGTTCAATTTTTTCCTCAAGACTGTTTTGTGCCTTTATTCTCTTTTTCCTGCTTGTGACAGATAATTTCATGATCCGCCGGTTTCAGAGCGGGATCAGCGACAATCACAATGGAAATTTTGTTGCGACTTTCCATCTCGCTGATCTCATGACGCTTGTTGTTAAGCAGGTACTGCGCAACGTCCAGTGGAAAATGGCACTCCACCCGGACAACCTCTTTGCGACTGGCTCCGGTCTGGATACGACGGAGATAAAAGAGCGCCAGTGTCTCCACGGAGCGGACAATTCCCCGGCCCTTGCAATGCTCGCAGACACGGTAGTTACTGGTCTCTATGGGAGCACCAAGCTTCTGTCGTGAGATCTGCATAAGCCCGAACTTTGAAATGCGGCTGATATCCACCTTGGCGCGATCACGCTTCATGGCGCTTTTCACCTGGCGCTCAACTTCACGGATATTTCTGTTGATCCGCATGTCAATGAAATCGACAACAATCAGGCCGCCGAGATCGCGAAGCCGCAACTGACGGGCAAGTTCTGTGGCTGCTTCCATATTGGCCTTGAAGATGGACTCTTCAAAGTTCTTCCCCTTGCCCGTTGAGCCTGAGTTGACATCAATGGCAACAAGGGCCTCAGTGGGATCAATCACAATGGATCCACCGGAGGGCAGCTGCACCTGGGGCTGATAGATCGATTCGATCTGATCTTCCACATTAAACTGGTTGAAGATGGGCCTTGAACCCTTATGAAGACGCGCCTTGGCTCCTCGCTGTTTTGTCGGCAGAAGATCAAGAAAATCCTTCACCTTTTCAAGGGCAGCCAAATCATCGACAAGAATCTCTTTGATTTCAGGGTCAAAATGTTCACGCAGAAAACGCAGCACACAATCATGATCCTGATAGACCCTGCCCACACCTTCAAGGCTCTGGCCTTTTTTCTTGATTTCCCGCCACAGCTTGGACAGAAAACGAACATCCTTGGTGAGGGCTGTTTTGGTTACATCCATGCTGGCTGTGCGGACAATCCAGCCGACGCCCTCGGGAATATTGAGGGAATCCATGATCTCACGCAGCTGTGTACGCTTTTCTTCGCCACTGATCTTCCGTGAGATACCCGATGAATCGGAACCTGGCATCAGCACAACACCGCGTCCGGGAATGGAAAGATAGGTGGTCATATTGGCACCCTTGTTTCCCACTTCCTCTTTGACCACCTGAACCAGCAGCTCTGTGCCGCGTTCAAGGACCTCGTGAATCTTCAGTTTCTTCCACTGATGCTGCTGGATATAACGCTTATTCTCCTCACTGATCTCCTGCTTGTAATATTCAGGGTGGATCTCGTTAAAGGGGAGAAAACCGTTCTTATCTGTACCGTAATCCACAAAAGCCGCCTGGAGATTACTCTCTATGGCAACGATTCTGGCTTTGTAAATATTATTTTTTGTCTGCTTGGAGGAAACCGTGGAGACGTGTATTGACTCAAGACGCCCATCGGCAAGAAGTGCCAGACGGCACTCTTCAGGTTCTTCAGCATTGATAAGAAGTTTTAAAACAGGAGCTTTTTCTTTGGAAACACGTTTTTCGCTCTTCTCTTTTTTCTTCTCATCCTGCTCTTTCTTCTTTTCTCTGGGCTGCTTCTCTTTACTCTGCGTTTTGGTTTTCTGCTTGGACCTGCCGCGTGGCCGGGATGGCTTCTTCCGGGGGGCGCTTTCCTCCACCTTCTCAGAACTGTCCCCGCCTGCTGCGACCTCTGCCTGCTCTTCTCCGGTACCATCCGGGGCGGTCTCAGCGGATACTGCGCTCTGCTCCGGAGCCTCGGACTCTGTCTCCTCCTGAGCTTTTTTGCCGGCCTTAGCCTTTGCAGTGGTTTTTTTCTTAGGCGCTGCTTTTTTCTTAGCTGCAGTGCTGCTTTTTTTCGCCGCTGGTTTCTTTCGGGGTTTTGCGGTTTTTTTCTTCTCCGACGCTGCCGCCTTCTCTTCGGCAGGAGTCTCTTCCACCGCATTTTTTGCCGTACTGTTCCACCAGGCACCGGTTGATGCCTTCACTGGTTTCTCACGCATAGTCTTTTTTCCAGACTCTGCTTTCTTATCTGTCATGTTTTTCCTTTCACAGGAACAGACCATGTCTGTTCCGTAATTTTTCTGACGACTCACGAAGGTGAGTGCCACATTTTTTTTGAACTGAAGAGCGATCGCACATACACGTATCTCTCTTCAGTCCCATATTTTATCATCACTCTGCCCAGGCCTTTCTTTATGAGAACCTTCTCCCATCCAGGCCATAGAGGTACCGTGTTTTCTTACCGGTCCCGCAGAATGTCTGACACTGTCTTTTGATAACGACCGGGCTGCTTGTGTATCAGCTCAGCCAGTCAACACTCAAATTTTTCCGGGATACTCCCGGGTTGCTCATTGTCTCCCCGACACCGAAATATCCGGCACCGAAAGACAATATAATTTTATCATCAAACCATCTCATCTCCTGCTGACCGCAGAAAACAGAATGAAACGGCAAAGGCTTCTACCCTGAATCCACTTTAGCGATTTATCAACAAGGGGGGAAAATCAGCTGCTGAACTGCAGAGAAAAAGCTGGTTTAACTGCATTTATGAATGGTTCCAAAGGAGGGCTTCCAATAAAACGGCAAGAAAAATGCTGTTCTTATTCCCGGAAACACACTACAATACAACGGGAAAGTAAAACAATTTCTCTTTATAATCAAGGCAAATATGTGATTTTAAACTTGACACCAACCGTCCAGCCTCGTACATTTCGGTGGTTGTTCGAATTATCCTTTGTCAATGAGGGTTACAGGGATTTTATCCCTGTGGCTAAAATGATCATTTCCAGGAAGCCCGGACAAACATTTTCTCAGCAAAAACCATTTCGTGGACCCCTCGTGTCCCCACATGGAAACACATGAACTTTCAAGGAGTTATCTGTGACTAAGCTCTTTTCCCGCCGTCCTTACCTGCAACTATCTCTCTGCCTGGGCTCAATGCTGAGCCTGGCTGTCCAGCCCGGAGTACTCCAGGCAGACACAATACAAACCGATGAATGGCAGATTGAAGCTGATAAAGTACTGCGTTTTGAAAACCCCAGAAGTGTCATTGCCGAAGGGAATGTGGTTCTTACCAAATTAAAGGTACTGCCCCCCAAACAGAGTGGCAAAACCGTCAAGACATCCAACTGGGCAGTATTACTGGAGGAAACCCCCGAAGCACAGACAGAGGAGGTCGTCACCCAGGAAACCCCGGTTGACCTTGAGCCGCGCTACAAAAAAGAAATCACCATCAAGGCAGACTGGATTGCCTATGATGTTGAAGAAAACAGCATCAAGGCAAAGGGAAACGTCTCCATCAGCAATGATACTGACAGCCTGACGGCAGAAGAAGGCGTCCTGAACCTGGATACCGAGACCGGATCATTCAAGGAAGCCGTCATACTGCGGGATACCATGGATCTCCATCTGGAAGGGCAGACCATTAAGAAAACCGGGGTGAACACCTACGTTATTGAAGACGGCTGGGTTGTCACCTGTAAGGTGGACAAGGATGTAAGTCCTCCATGGAGTTTTGCCGCCAGTGAAACCAAGGTCACCCAGGGTGAATATGCGGTGATGAAACACGCAACCTTCCGGATCAAAGATGTCCCGGTATTATATACCCCGTGGCTCATGGTTCCCGTTGGCAATAAACGCCAGACCGGAATGCTCTTTCCTGAAATCTCCAGCTCGGACAGAAATGGTTTCGGCATCAATCTGCCACTGTTCATCAACCTCTCAGACTCATCAGACCTCACCCTCTATCCTGAGTATTATGCCAAACGCGGATTTATGCCAGGCATCGAATACCGCTACGTTCTCGGGGCACAGCAGAAGGCCTCCATCATGGGAAATTATCTCTACGATGAACTCTCAGACCCCTCTGAAACAAGCTACTGGGAAGACACGGGATACACCCACACCAACCAGGACCGATACTGGGTACGCGGTAAACTCGACCATGACTTTGACAACGACATTTCAACCCGTGTGGATCTTGATATCGTTTCCGACCGTGACTATCTCACGGAATTCAATGCCGGGATAACCGGATTTCAGGAATCAAACGACTCATTCCGGGAAGTCTTTGGCCGTGGTTTCCAGAATAAAACCAACGACCAGCGTGACAACTCATTCAAAGTTCTCAAAAGCTGGGACGGAATGGCTCTGGAAGGTGTATTTCTTGGCATCAACGATGTGAGACAGGACAAGACAAGCCCCACTCCGCTCTGGAAACTCCCCAGCCTTGATTTCACCGGCAGCAAGCCCATCGGAGACACCACCCTCACCATGGACTGGGATACTGGATATGTCAACTACTACAGAGAAGAGGGCGTGGGTGGACACCGATTCGATATCTATCCACGTCTCAGTGCCCCTCTGCCCCTTGGGCCCTACATTGAATCCCGTGCCGAAGCAGGAGTGCGTGATACATTCTACAGCGTTCAAACCTACGGTGACGGAGAATGGGACCAGGGTGACAGCCCCAACCGTATCCTTGCCGATTTCCACACAGAGATGGGAACCACCCTGCTGCGTAATTTTTCACTGGACATGGGAGAAACCGCAGGGTTCAGCCACAGCCTCAGACCCTACGTTGAATATGACTATCTTTCCGACACCAATCAGGACGACCTTCCCATCTTTGATTCCATTGACCGTATAAGCGATGTCAACTCCATCTCATACGGTATTGACAACTTTTTTGACATCTTCGGTGCCAAGAGCAGTACGCGCGAATATGGTTATTTCAAAATCAGACAGAGTTATGACCTCCGCAGTGAATACTCTGACAATCCTTTCTCCGCGGTAAACATAAAACTGCGCTGGAACCCTGTTAAAAGTGCCAGAATCATCTACAAAACAGATATTGACGTGTATGGAGAAGGCTTTATTCGCCACTCCCTCGAATCTTCCTACTATAACAGCCGTGGAGATTCCATCAGTCTCGACTACCGGTATGACAAGCTCGACGATACCGACCAGATCAATGCCGACATCAAGGCACGTCTCTTTGACACCATTTTCGCATCCTACGCCATTGAGCACTCCCTGTCCCAGTCTGAGATCATCGAACAGAACATCTCTCTCATGTACCAGCCTGCATGCTGGTCTGTGGAGCTTTCATCCCGCTACACGCCAGGTGACCACACCATCATGATACTCTTTAATCTGGCCAACATAGGGAACCCGCTGGGACTGAAGCTGTAACAGCCTTATGGACTTTGATATTTTTAACGGGGATGCAGACGGTATTGTTGCACTGCACCAGTACCGCCTGCACCACCCCAATCCCGGTGCAACACTGATAACCGGGGTAAAACGCGATATCAAACTTCTCAGCACCATCCAGGATCAGCACAACTGTACCATTACAGTCTTTGATATCTCACTCGATTCCAACCGGGATGCAGTGGAAGCCCTTCTCAATCAGGGAAACGACATCACCTACATCGACCATCATTTTGCAGGCGATATTCCTGACAGGAAAAGGCTTACAACACATATAGACCCTTCTCCTGCAGTATGCACTTCCCTCATAGTGGACAGGCTCCTTCAGGGGAAATACCGCAGCTGGGCGATTGCAGCGGCATTTGGTGACAACCTCCACGACTCTGCCCGGGAAGCTGCAGCTGCAATCTCGCTGAACGAAGAGCAGACCGGACAGCTCCGCGAGCTTGGAGAACTGTTAAACTATAACGGCTACGGGGCACACATCAGTGATCTTCACTTTGCTCCTGACGCCCTGTATCAGGCCCTGCACCCCTATGAGGACCCGTTTTCCTTCCTAACGGATTCTCCTGACCTGGAAACCCTGCGTCAGGGTTATAGAGAAGATATGGAACGTGCCATGGAGCAAAAGGTCATGGACCCTGACAGACACAACCGGGTATACTTCTTTCCCAACGCCCCCTGGTCCAGAAGGGTGGCCGGAGTATTCTCCAATCTTCGGGCCAGAGAAAAAACAGACGCTGCCCATGCACTCATTATTGAAAATGATGATGCCACCTTGCGCATCAGTGTCCGGGCACCACTGGACAACAGAAAAGATGCCGACACTCTCTGTCTTGCCTTTCCCACCGGTGGTGGAAGGGCTGCAGCAGCAGGTATAAACATGCTGCCTCCGGGGATGCTTGATACCTTCCTGGATCAATTTCATTCAACCTATCCGGCCTGACTTTCTCCTCAGCTGAAATGAAAAATCTCCTTGTCAGAATTTTTATTTTACTACTCTTGTCAGCTGCATTTCCAAATACCCTCACTGCCGGGGAGAAAATTCCTGCCGCAGACCTTGTTCGTGACGGGCAGAAGATTGACCTCCAACAGGAAAAATATACCCTGCTCTTCCAGGAGCTCCAGGAGCACGGATTCACACCACAGGAACTCACAACTCTGTTCAGAGGAGTCACCATAAAACGGAAGGTGCTCCTTCTCATGGATAAGCAGTGGGAGGCAAAGCCCTACTACCTGTACCGCTCACGTTTCCTCACCCGCTCTGTCATCAAAAAAGCCAGAAAAAAACTGAAAAAGTATAGAAGGATCCTTGATCGTATCGAACGGTCAATCGGTGTCGACCGGGAAATTGTCATCGCCATCTGGGGCATTGAATCACGCTTTGGCAAGAACAGCGGAAGCTTTAATGTGTTCCAGACCTTAAACACCCTCTTTGATGCCTACCCCCGCCGTTCCGACTTTTTCAGACAGCAACTCATTGAATTTCTCATCCTCTGCAAAGAGAACAACTACAACCCGAAAACCATCAAAGGATCCTATGCAGGGGCCTTTGGCCAGACCCAGTTTATCCCCTCAAGCTTCCGTTCCTATGCCGTGAGTTTTGACGGAAACAGGCAGTGTGACGTCTTTAACTCCATCGAAGACATACTCGCATCCATCGCCAACTACCTGCACCACTTCCACTGGTATCTCGATGCACCAATCTATGCCGACATCGGCTCCAGGCTCAAAGGAGAGGCAGTGAGAAAAGCCCATAGCCTCGGCAGAAAAGGGCTGGTGGATTACCTGATCGTGCAGAAGGAACAGAAGATCTCCCTTCCGATCCCTCCGGAAAGACGACCACTCACCATCATAGGCCTTCAAGAAAAACCCGGAAAAAGAGGCGGCATCCGGTACATTGCCGGCTACCCCAATTTCCAGGCCATCACGGAATGGAATCACTCAAACCGCTACGCCATGGCAGTCAGTGAACTTGCCGAGGCCATCAGGTAAGCCGAAATGAAAAGCCCTCAAAGACAATTAGACCTCTGGACACCCATTCTTCTGGTTCTTTTTCTGCTGCTGAGCAGCTGTACATCTCCGACCCTGACCAGAATTCCCTCAGATCAATCACCCGATTTCACCGATGACATACAGAACGAGCGTCTCCTCACTGCTGCAGTACGCCACCTTCACTACTTAAACAGCCTCCCGGACAACAGCTCCTTCACCTTTGCCGGTGACACATATCCTGTGATCTGGTTACAGGAATCGATGAACACCTTCATTGACATCCTGAAACAGGACCCGACTCCTGAAGAACTCGCCAGAATAATCAGTGAAAATTTCACTGTCTACCAGGCTGCGGGGCGTGCTGATTTCCCTGAAGGGGAGATGCTGATCACCGGCTACTACGAACCCTTTCTTAAGGGCAGCCTGGTTAAAGAAGCCCCTTTTTTGTATCCCCTTTACTCCCCCCCGGACTCCCTGGTTCAGCTAAAAGATCCGAAGAGCGGAGCAGCACTCTTTAAAAGAAAAGATGAAGAAGGAAATCTGGTCCCCTACTGGACCCGCAGAGAGATCATTCACAATAATGTCGCAGCCGGCAATGAACTGGTCTATCTGGACAACCCGGTTGATGCCTTTATTCTCCACGTCCAGGGCTCCGGAAAAATCCAACTCCGGGACGGTACAGTACGCTCCATCCACTACGCGGCATCAAACGGAC
>JAMOMO010000251.1 GCA_027067035.1 Desulfobulbaceae bacterium | reverse complement strand
CATGTCACTGAAAATATCCATAAACGGTTTCGGACGCATCGGCCGCTCCGTGCTTCGCGCGCTCTATGAGCGTGGACTGCAGAAGAGCATTGATGTGGTGGCGGTGAATGAACTGGCAGACTGTGAAACCGTGGCCTATATGCTTCGCTATGACAGTACCCACGGGCGCTTCCCCCATGAAGTGTCGGTGAAAACAGGGCTGCTTGGAATTGGATCAAAAGAGATCAGGCTGCTTCATCATTCTGCCGTGAAAAAGCTGCCGTGGCGGGATCTTGATGTGGATGTGGTGCTTGAATGCACCGGGCAGTACAGGAAGAAGGATGAGCTGAATGTTCACCTGAATCAGGGGGCCGGAAAGGTCCTGCTGAGCCAGCCGGGACTGGATGTGGATTTCACCCTTATCGCCGGGCTTAATCAGGATTTACTGCGGCCGGAGCATCAGATTATTTCACTTGGCTCCTGTTCCACCAACTGTATTCTGCCGGTGTTTGCCCTGCTGGATGAGAAGTTCGGTATTGAGCACGGGGTGACCACCACCATCCATTCAGCCATGAATGATCAGCCGGTCATCGATGCCTATGCCAGTGATCTGCGGCGTACCAGGGCGGCTGTTGCCAGTATTATTCCCGTTGACACGGCCCTTCCCCGTGGAGTTTCCCGGCTTATGCCCCATCTGGAGGGAAAAATTGAAAGCCTCCACCTGCGGGTTCCCACCCTCAATGTCTCCGTCATGGACCTGAGCCTGCAGCTCAAAACAGACCATACAGTGGAAGAGGTGAACACGCTTCTCGAAGAGGCAAGTCTGGGAGATTTGCGCAATATCATCGGGTTCAGCAGAGAACCCCACGCCTCAGTGGACTTCAACCATGATGGCCGCAGCGGTATCGTGGATGCCACTCAGACGCGGGTCAGCAACAGGAGGCTCTTGAAAATGCTGATCTGGTTTGATAATGAGTGGGGCTTTGCCAACCGCATGGTGGATGCGCTGCAGAACAGAGCCTTTCTCAGTACTTTCAGGGACTAGGCATCCCTCACTGTTTCTGCCTGCTGCTTCCTGCCGCGGGCAGATTGAGGATGAGCCCGCCGGACTCGCCTGAGAGCAGAGTCTGGGGGTATTCTCCGTTCCACTTCTGAATGGAGTTGTAGCGGATAAGCTCCTCGGTCACCGATTCTGCCAGCAGTTTGTTGGCCCTGGCCTGGGCCACTGCCTCTTTTTCTATGCGATAGGCCTTGGCATCGGCGTGAATCTTGACGGCTTTGGCCTCCGATTTTGCTGCTTCCTGTTTTGCCTCGGCCTGCTTTACCTGCTGCTGTGCCTGCTGTTCAACAATCTTCAGCTGTGCCTTCTCCCGTTCCAGCTGCTCCTGGCGCTCCTTGGTCTGAATAACCGCACTGGTCACCACCGACGGCAGGGTGATATCCCTGAACAACACTGCCTGGACAATGACACCTTTTGGTTCAAGGTAGGAGGTCAGCCCGTCTTCCATATACGTCTGCATCTGCTGCTGGACCATATCAAGGTAAAAATCCTGCGACTGTTTCACGGTTTTTCCGGCTTCACGCAGCAGTGAGCGAACCTTCGGGGTGATATGTTTTATGATAACATCTTCAAGACGGCCGGTTTCCTGATAGATCTTGGGGGTTCTCGGTCCGTCAAGTCGAAAGGTGACGGAGACATCCATGGAGGTCTTCAGTTTATCCTGTGAGGGCACCTGGACCTTTTGCCAGGTGCGGGTCTGCTGTCGCAGGTCAAATCGGGTGAATCGAAGAAGGGGGTTGACGATGTGAAAACCTTCATCATAGGGTACATCGTAGACCTTCCCGAACATGGTAGCCACCTCGTTGTGTCCGGCGGGAACGGTGAGAAAAAACTGTTTTGCGGAAACAAGGACCACAAGGAGAAGAACAATTGTGATGACTGTTTTTTTACCTGGTCTGTTTGTACTCATTTTCTTCCTCAGCAGAAATGGGGGGATCTTGAGAGTGTCCAATGGCAAAAGCTCCCTGAAAAGATGTTTTTACGGAATTGAAATATACTGTTCTGCTGATGGTATCACAAAGTGTGATGCTTTTTCAAATGCTTTGACATGCGGGCAGGGCTATCTCTGCACCGGGAATCAGGAGCATTCCGTGAGGGTGAGGATTTCCTGTACCAGCCG
>JAMOMO010000250.1 GCA_027067035.1 Desulfobulbaceae bacterium | reverse complement strand
GCTGTTTTATCGTGTGATAACATCAACTTCAGACTAAAGGTGGAAGAGCGTTGGAGTATAAAGGACGGACTCGCAACTGTCATTGGTGCCGTCATTGAAAATGTCCCATGGGACTGGACCGAGATGGTCATGCAGCATGAACCGCAAAGCAATGACGTCTGGACAACCCGATAAAATTCAGCGCAGTTGTTTCACAACATCTTCCATATCCTCCACACTGCACAGCTTCAGCCACACCCGGTTACTCCTTGGAAACTCATTTCTGCACACCTTTTTCAGGAGCTTTCCAAGCTTTGCCTCCTCCACGTGATACTCCTTTCTCCTGAAGCCGTACTCCACAACCTGAAACAGCGTTTCACGTCGGATGACATATACGGATCTGTCCCTTTTATAAGGCTGCAAAAGCAGTCCCTCACCTGTCCTGAGTTTAAAGGCCCGCCCCAGTGTTTCGGTTAGCACCCGTCCTTTGGCCACCTGCATACAAGCATCTCCCCCAATCTCTCCTGCCTGTCTTAGTGCACGGGCAGCTGTTCATCCTGCAAATACTTGAATCCGTGGCAAAAAGAGGACTCAAGAAAGTATAACATATTGATTTTATAAATTTTCCGCCAGACAGCAGCCCCGAATCCCTTCGCTGCTTTTTTTTATTTTCTCTGCGGAAAAATTTTGTTTCCGCAGAGCAATGCGATACAATAAATGTACAGGAAAAAGTTTCAGGCAGCTTCTCTTTTCATCCTGAGATAAAAAAGACCCGCCCGAGCTGATTTCCTCCCAGCTACAGAAAGACCCGCATAGGAACATGTTACAGTGACCACCATTTCGCTTGTAGAGGATGATATGCAGCAGGATAAAGACCAGAAGCAGATTGATCCATCACTGTCCTTTCACCTGATGAAATTCGCCTTTCAGGATTTCCAGAAAAGTGCCCGAGACCTCACAAAACATGAATACTCACTGGCCTACCAGCATGCCAATGAAGAGATGCTCCTCCATCAGGTTATTCTGACTTCAGATGATGCCTGTTGTGTGGTTATTCCTGAGATCACCCTGAAGCAGACCCTGCAGGGAGTCATTGACGAATATCCAAGTGCCGATGCCTTTCACAACACACTCAAAGAAAACAACATGGGGCTTGAAGAATACACCCTGGCTCTCCATAACGACCTTCGTGTTGAAACAGTCCTCTCCCGGGTGGCAACAACCGTTCGTGCGGTAACAGCCGCAGAAGTACTCTCATACTACAGCAGGAACAGGGAGGAGTTCTGCAGACCGGAGAGACGCGTCTGCGGGCATATCCGCATCCCTTTCGACCCGGTGTCCGCCCTCGACATTGACATGGCCTATGCCGGAATATCCACCATCCATGAAAAACTTTTTCAGCACCCGGAAAGATTTTACAAAGAAAAAAATCTCCACACCAACACCAAACTTTCCGGTTGCAGTTATGTCCTCAGAACCTTTGCTGCCGGAGAGCTCTGCCCCGACCTTGACAGGATCCTTTTTTCATTGCAGCCAAAGGAAGTCAGTGACATCATAGAAACAGCAGAGAGCTTTGACATCCTTTACTGCAAGGAGATTCTTCCGCCCCAGGCTCTCTCCCTCAAAGAATCTTCTGCAGCAATTTTCTCCATTCTCCTGAAAAAGAAACAACTGGAGGCCTGCCGCAGCTGGCTGCAGGATCTGGTACAGCCCACGCCGGAAGCAGAGCCTTGAGTGACGCCCCAAAAGAGCCGGGTCCCGTTCTGGATGCAGAGTTTCTGTTCCGTACCGAAACCATCACAGGCCCCGAAAACACCTCTTTCCAGACCATGGAGCTTGTGCGTAACGACCAGCCGCTGCTGCGACTGGTCACAAGTACTGCAAAAAAATCCTCCGGAAAGCCACTGGAGCTGGTCACGGGAAAACACACCCTGCTCTCCGATGACAAACTGAGCATCACTGCTGCAATTGACGGATATCCGCTGGTCTCCAGAAAATCCAGCAAGGATATTGATCTGATAATGATCACCATGATTCCGCTGATCACACTGTCAGAGGATAAAATGGAAGCAGCGGTCACCCTCTACCCACCGCCGGGTGACACTCCCGGTCCGGACCCTGATCTCATTCAGGAGGCCCTTGATTTCCATGGTGTCCGTTTTGGTGTCATGTCCAATCAATTG
>JAMOMO010000249.1 GCA_027067035.1 Desulfobulbaceae bacterium | reverse complement strand
CAGCTGAAAATCAGTGATGCAGCACTTCGTCTTCTCGTTGAAGGATATGCCCGGGAGGCGGGTGTGCGAAAGACTGAGAAACACCTGTTGAAGATAGTTCGAAAGGCTGTGGTGCGATTTCTTGAAGATCCGGATCTCACTCTGTCGGTCACTGTGAAAAACATCGAAGAATTTCTGGGGAAACCGTTTTTTAAGAAGAAATCACTGATCACCGGAGTCGGTGTGGTCACAGGACTTGCATGGACTGCTCTGGGCGGTGTTACCCTGGCCGTTGAGGCTGCAGCCGTTGAGAAAAAGGGCGGGGGGTTTAAGCAGACAGGCCAGCTGGGTGATGTGATGCGAGAGTCCTCGGAGATCGCCTACAGTTTTCTGCTCTCCAATGCAAAACGCTACGGGGTGAGGGAAGATTATTTTCAGGATCACTTTGTTCATCTCCATGTCCCGGAGGGTGCAACTCCCAAAGATGGTCCCAGTGCCGGGATCACCATGGCATCGGCACTGCTGAGTCTCGGGCTGGGAAAAAAGATGAAGCATAATCTTGCCATGACCGGAGAGCTTACCCTCACCGGAAAAGTCCTTCCGGTGGGCGGCATTAAAGAGAAGGTGATTGCCTCAAAGCGCAGTGGTATTAATGAGTTGATTCTTCCCGAGGCAAACAGGGATGACTTTGATACGCTACCCGACTATATTAAAGAGGGATTTGAGGTCCATTTCGCCCAACGTTATGATCAGGTGGCCAAAGTACTGCTGTCTGCGTTCAATGAGTAATGGAGGTGGCATGAGGAATAAAAAAAGTGTTCTGCTGGCCGTTTTTGCGCTGATTATTTATCTCCTGGCGCAGCAGGGAGAGGATCTGGCCCGGTCGCTGCCGGAAAAATCATCGGGAAATAACAGGATTTTGCAAACAGCTTTCACAAAAAAACAGAGTGATCTGCAGGTGGAGGGGCGGGGTGTTGTCAGGAAAATCCTGCCGGATGACCTGAAAGGATTGCGACACCAGAAGTTTATCCTCCAGGTGAACCCGGGGCAGACGGTACTTGTTGCCCATAACATAGATATGGCACCCCGCCTGAATGGTCTGAAAAAGGGCGATATGGTCTCTTTTTACGGTGAGTATGAGTGGAACGAACGGGGCGGGGTCATTCACTGGACCCACCATAGCCCTGACAGTGGTCATATCAGCGGTTGGTTGAAGTACAATGGCAGAATCTACCAGTAACATCTTCAAGAGACGACTGCTCAAGAGCTTTGGGTATTCCATGCAGGGGCTGCTGGCCACTGTGAGGGAAGAAGAGGCCTTTCGGGTGGAACTGCTGCTTGCCCTGTTCCTTGTACCGCTTGGACTGTATCTCGGCGAGAGTGGTGTTGCAAAGGCGCTGCTTGCCGGAAGCGTCTTTCTTGTGCTCATTGTCGAGATTGTCAACTCCGCTGTCGAGAGTGTGGTGGACAGGTTTGGGGCCGAGCAGCATGAACTGGCAGGGCGGGCCAAAGACCAGGGTTCTGCTGCCGTGTTTCTGGCACTGTTTCTTGTGCTGCTTGTCTGGACTGTGGTGCTGTGGCCCGCAGCCGCCTAACTGCTCTCCGGGCCGATGTCAGCCTTCAGGAAAGGCTCGAAGCGTTGTCGTTCTTCCGGGGCAAGTCTGTGCGGACGCCTGTCCTCCATATTCAGAAACAGGGCCTTCTGCTGCCCGCTTGCGGTGAGTTCCTGCCCGTTGTTGTAAAAACGAAATTCCATCACTGCTGAAACATTTCTCAACTGGGACAGCCACAGCTCAATATGCACCGTCTCCCCCAGAAAGAGTTGTTTTTTATACTGAATTGATGTTGCAGCAAGGCTTGGGAGGATCCGGGACTTTTCCATGATTTCATGGGCAGGCATTCCGGCCTCTTCAAGGAGTTTCAGACGACCGATCTCCATCCACTGGATGTAGACAATGTTGCTTACATGCCCTGCAAAATCAATGTGATATGTGTATATATCCTCTGTGAAACGAATCGTTTTCATATTCCCTGAGTTGATGATGAGCAATGAACGCTGAAGAGTAAAGGGGGATCCGGGGTGAATATGTTCTCCTCAACAATGCGGCTCTTTGCTCCTTTGCTCTGGTGTGTTCAGAGATTTCTCTGGTTGAACCGTACCGCCTTTACAACGCCTATGATGCTGCCGGCAAAACAGGACCAGTAGGCGATCCAGAGCCCGAAGTGGGAACCGATCCACCAGCCAATCCAGCCGTAGAGTGAAATACTCAGCAGGATGATAAGCTTTTTCATGGTTTTCAGTTGATTGTGCATTCTCGGTCAAAAGCTGATTGGTGGTGCTTCAGCCTGCCTGGTACAGCATGCATTGTCCTGTAATCACACTGTATCAGGTGTCGGTCTGTTTTGATTTATCACGAAGTTACCACAAAAAGAGAGATGAAAGCCAGTATAATCCCATTCCCACCAGCACCGTCCCTCCAAGGCTTTTTGTTTTCAGGGCAAAGAGCAGGGTGGGGATGGCCACGAGAAATTCAGGTTTTCCGAGGCTCAGACTGCGACTGCTCTGATCGGTAAAGAGAATGGGGGCGAGCAGTGAACAGAGTATGGCCACCGGGATCATGCTCAGCCAGTCAATCAGCCACTGGGGAAGCCTGCGCTGTGCCAGGTAAAAAAGTGGCAGCCAGCGTGGCAGGTAGGTGACAAGTCCCATTCCGCCGAAGAGAAAGAGGTAATCGGAAAAATTCATTTACGGCTGTCCTGATAGCGTTTAAGGAAAAAGCCAATGGTGGCGGCACTGATGGAAGCCCCGATGATATAGCTGTTTCCGGGGATGAAGATATACCAGGCAGTGGCGATGACCAGAGCAGCGATGCCGGTGAGGACATAGATCATGTTGTGGAGCTGAAAGAGGAGCAGAGCCAGAAACATGGCGGTGAGGGCATAGTCGGTGCCAAAGGCGCCACGGGGGATGAACTGACCGATGACAGCACCGGAGGTGGTGGATAAGACCCATGCCAGATTGGCAAGCTGGTTGACGGTTATGGCACGTTTGAAGTCCCATCCTCCCCTGCGGAACCGAGCCATGTTCACGGCGAAACTTTCATCGGTGATTCCGTAGGCAAAAAGATTGAGCAGGATGCGGCGGAGTCCGCTCAGGTGCACCGCCACGGCAGAGCTCATCAGAAAGTGACGCAGGTTCACAACAAATGTCGTAAATATGATTGCCCAGATTGAGGCTCCGGCGGTGAGCATAGCCACACAGATGAACTGGGCTGATCCTGCAAAGACCAGAACAGACATCATGGCCACGGCCCAGACCGGGATTTCAGCCTGGTTGGCAAGTACGCCAAGGGCAAGACCTATGGGGATATAGCCGAAACAGATGGGCCAGGAGGCCAGGGCGCCGTCCCGAAACCAGGAGGCGTCATCTGCAGGATCTGTCTGTTCTGTCATACTTGGATGCTGTTCTGAAAAATTCAGTGTTTCCGGCCTGTGTCTTTTTTTGCTGAAGCCGCGCTCTGTTTTATGGGTTGCCAAAGAGGTATTTCCGTGGGTATAATAACAGATTTTCAGGAAAATCGATGCTTTTGTTTGAGAATAAATGTCCTTTCGGGGATCTGCGATATGTGGAGATAAATTATGTTCAGTGCTTCTGATTTGCGTAAAGGGCTAAAAATACAGATTGATGGCCAACCTTATATCATTACCCATTTTGAGTTTTCCAAGCCGGGAAAGGGGCAGTCCCTCTATCGCTGCAAGATGCGAAATATGATCACCGGAAATCAGTTCAGCCAGACCTATCGTTCCAATGAGAAATTTGAGAAGCCGGCCCTTGAAGAGCGCAAGATGCAGTATCTGTATAATCAGGGTGATGAATACCATTTCATGGACACTGAAAACTACGAGCAGACCTTCATAACAAAGGAGCAGCTTGGGGATAATGTGTACTTTCTTCAGGATAATATGGAGCTGGATGTGCTCTTTTTTGACGAAAAGCCCATCGATGTCACCCTGCCGATATTCGTGAACCTTGTGGTTACCGTGGCAGAACCCTGGGCCAAGGGTGACACTTCCGGGAATGACACAAAGCCTGTGACAGTTGAAACCGGCTATGTCCTTCAGGTTCCCCCCTTCGTGGTTGAAGGTGATAAGATCCAGATTGATACCAGAACCGGGGACTATGTAACCCGGGTGAAGGAATAGGCCGCAGAGCCGCCCCGTGGCTCTGTGAGTATTGCCATGAATGAAGTAAACACTTCTCTCTTTATCCTCTATGCTTGATCAGGAAAGGCTGCATCTGCGTGCAGCCTTTTTCCAGACCGTCCGCCTTTTTTTTCAGGAGCAGGGCTTCCTTGAGGTGGATACCCCCATCCGCCAGCCCCTGCTCATTCCGGAGCAGAATATTACTCCAGTCCCGTCAGTTGATCATTTTCTGCAGTCTTCTCCTGAACTGTATATGAAGCGCCTCCTGGCAGGCGGCAGTGATAAAATCTTTCAGCTTTGCCACTGCTTCAGGTATGGCGAACGGGGCCGTCTCCATCTCGAAGAGTTCGTGATGCTGGAGTGGTATCGTCAGGACTGTGACTACAGTCACCTGATGCGGGACTGTAAGGAATTGATCTGCTTCCTGGAATCCCGGCTCTCTCCATGGCATTTTCCTGTCTCACTGAGGGGTCCGTGGCAGAAAATGACTGTGCATGAGGCCTTTTTGAAATATTGTTCAATGACCCCTGAGCAGGCTCTGGAGCAGGATCGTTTTGATCTGTTGCTGGTGGAAAAGGTTGAACCGGAGTTAGGGGTGGACATTCCTGCTTTTCTTTGTGATTACCCACTGGAACTGGCATCCCTGGCACGCCCAAAACCCGAAGACCCGGATGTTGCAGAACGTTTTGAACTGTATGTTGCCGGGGTCGAACTGGCCAACGGTTTTTCCGAACTCACTGACCCCCTTGTGCAGCGCAGCCGTTTTGAAGAGGAGTACGCACAAATGGATACTGAGCCGGAGCGGGGAAAAAAAATGCCGGAATTATTCCTGAAAGATCTGGAAAAAATTGAATCTGCAGCGGGAATTGCCATGGGACTGGATCGGCTGTTCATGCTCATATGTGGCGGGAACAGCCTGTCTGAAGTTGTAACATTTTCACCGGATGACCTTGATATGTAAGGGAATCGTTGAATAGAATCTTTTTGACAAGAGCCGTGTCAATGTGATAATATTTCTTATTAAGGGCGCGGTTGCTGAATGACTGGCTCTTTTTTGTCCTTTTCAAGGGGAAGAGGGCATATCCTACTAATGGAGATTGAACCATGGACACAAAGGAACTGAAAAAGATCCTTGCTGGAATCGGTGTCGTCGGCCTGCTGGCCGGTGGCGGTATTGCCGTTCCAGGCAGTGCCGGGGCCAGCGGTTGAGGTGGTGACAAACCCAGTGCAGTTGGCACTGACACACCCGCAGCCGGCAGTGGCTGAGGCGGAACCAAAGACGACGCAGTTAGCGCCGAAGAACACGCCGAAGAAGCTGTCGAAGCAGCACAAGATGCAGCTGAACATGCAGAAGAAGCTGTTGAAGATGTAAAGAAAAAGCTTCCCCAAAAGAGCGGCTGAAGTGGTTAATACGTAAGTGCGGTCGCACTTTCAGGTTGTATGAAAAAGCCGATTATGACTTTGCCGTAATCGGCTTTTCTGTTTTTTGTTAACGGGTCAGGGCTGAGCAGAGCCCTAAATTCTGAATACCGTCTTGTTTCGTCCCAGCCCTTTGGCCTTGTAGAGAAACTTATCCGCTCTGTGCAGGAGTTCATCAAGGCTTCCGGTGTCCTCATCTGCCTTGACAACACCTATGCTGATGGTACACTGGATACGTTCTGAGGTATCCGTTATTATTTCCAGCGCCGCGACCTTTTTCCGTATCAGCTCAAGCTGCTTCATAACGTCCTGCTGGACAGGGTATCGGCAGAGTATGGCAAATTCCTCTCCCCCGAGTCTTCCCAGCACCGCATCCGGCTGTATGACTTCAGCAATGCTTGCCGTCACCGTCCTGATGACAAGATCTCCCGTGGGGTGGCCGTAAGAGTCATTTATCTTTTTGAAGTTGTCGATGTCTATCATGGCGGCGTAAAGATTCGTCGGGTCCCTGGAAAACTGCTCTTCCGCGAGTTCAAAGAATTTTCTCCGGTTATAGATTCCGGTCATCGGGTCATGGGAGGCCAGAAAGTCGAGTTTTCTGACCATTTCTTCCAGATCCTCGGTCCGCTCTGCCACTTTTCTGTCAAGTGTTCTGATATTTTCTTCAATGGTGTCCAGCATACTGTCAAAGGTCTGGGCCAGAGTTCCGATCTCATCATTTGCCCTGAACCGTGATCTGACGGTCAGGTCACCGTTTTTTACCTGCAGGGCTTTGCGTGACAGCGTCTCAATGGGGCTGACAAGGCGTTTTAAAAAATAGGCGCTGATAAACAGCGACAGGGAGAGCAGGATGAAGGAGATTATCCAGAAGTATTTTTTCAGTTTATTGGCCGTTGAGTTTATTTCCGCTAGGTATGCCGAACTGCAGATATACCAGTCAAAATCTTTATTATAGGTGATCCAGGAGACCTTGTCGTAGACATAGTTTCCCTTGTCATTGGGCTTGTCCCACAGATAGTAAAGGACCTTCTCCCCGGATTTGTATGCCTTGACCAGGTCATCAAAAATAAAACTGTCTTTCCCGGGATTTTTGAGGGTTAAAAAGTTTTTTCCTTCAATGTTGGAGTTGGGATGAAGGATCATGTTTCCTTTGGCATCGAAAATATAGATGTATCCGGTGTCGGCGATTTTTGTATTTGTGAGAAGTTTGCGCAGATTTTTGACCAGTTCAAGCTTTTTGACTTTGACCTGACGTTCAACACTGTCGAGGTACATACCGGTGCCGATGATCCATTCCCAGTTGGGGATCAGTTTGGCAAAGGTGAGCTTTTTATACAGTTCACCGTTGCCGTCGAGTTTACTCCATGAGTAACTGTGAAATCCTTCACCACGCTCCCGTGCGATTTTCACCAGGGGCGGGACAATGAGTATTCCCTCGGGGTCTTTTACCCTGGACATGTCCCTGCCCTGAAGTGTCGGGTGGCTGATCAGTATGGAGTCGTAGGTACTGATATAGAAATATTCATTTTTTCCATAGCGGAGTCTTGCCACATAGTCGATGGCTTTCTTCTTCATCTCACGAGTTATCTCACAAGTATAGACTCCTGTGCCAATGATCCAGTCAAATGGTTCAAAATAAAAAACATAGCTGAGTTTCTTTTCAATTCTGCCGCTCTTTGGATTGATCCATTTGTAGCTGACAAAGCCCTCTTTCTGTTCCCGGGCGATTCTGGCAAACTCTCTTATAAAGTAGACACCATCCTGATCTTTGAGGTCTTTGAGATCCTTTCCCTCAAGCTCGGGTTCTATGGGATGGAGGACGGAACTGGTCCCCTTGTTGATAAAGAAATAGCCGCTGCCGTTGTTGTATCTATGCAGCATGATAAAGTTCTTTATGGATTGGCGGATCTCTTTCGGACTGCTGTCCCGAAGGCTTCTCTGGTAAAAGACAGTGAGATTTTTTTTAAATGACCGGGCTTCGGAGAGAAGCTGTTTTCGTATGGATTCCGGTTGTGAGGAGGTGTAGAGCTCGTTTACCAGGGTGAAGGCCACATCGGTGACGTTTTTGAGCTCATTTTTGTGCTGAATAATGGAGCTCTTGTGGTAGCTTTTCAGTTCCCGGGCAGTGGAATCGACTACTGTGGCAATTTCCTGGAGGTGTGCTTTACCGGTTTTTTCTTCAAGATATATGGCCCTCTCTGCAATCTTCGGCGATACAAACAGCATGATGACCGCAGTGTAAATCGCAACGATCAGTGCCGGCAGAGCCAGGGCCTTAAAGTAGATTTTTGAAAACATCTTTGGTATCCCGAAAGAGAATCGAAGTGCTTTGGCTGTGTTGCCTGCTGCAAATCAGCAATAGCCTGAATCCGTTCAAACAAGAAAGGGCATCCCCAGCGGACGCAAACGGATTGAGGATAACTGCATGTTTCCTGGTCAAAGATCAGTACACTCTCTTATATACTATCTTATATGGGAGGCGCATGTAAAGCGGGCAATATCTTTTGCGGTGAGCGTGGAAGCCCTGAGCAGGCACGGATTTCTGTGTTCGGCACAGGTGGCTGAAGACTCTTGTGTCAGATCCCTCAGTCCCGGCGTCTTCTCTTTTTGTGCTGCGGGCGGCCGGAAGATTGGGGGCGGTCCTTTCTGCTGTTTCCGCGTCCGGATTTTCCGGAAGGCAGGAGGCGTTCCAGGATGCGTCGCTGTCTCATGCGTTCCGACTGGCCGCGGGCCACAAAAATCGGTTTTCCGGTATCACGGTGCAGTCCTGTCACATACATGGCTGTGGCGAGGGTTCCCGGGGTTGGGGTGAAGTCCTGGAACTGTCTCAGTTCAAGGCCTAAGTTTTTGAGTGTGGCGGCCATATGGGCGGTGTGGGATTCTTTGCAGCCGGGGTGGGAGGATATGATATAGGGGGTGAAACGGACGTTTTTTTTCAGTTCCCGACTGAGCCTGGCGCCGAGTTGTAAAATCTTCAGCAGCTGTTCATGGGACTCCTTGTGCATGACCTCAAGCACCAGAGGATCGGTGTGCTCGGGGGCAATCTTCAGGGAGCCGGGCGTGTGGGCGCGGATTATCTCTTTAAAGAGGGCAGGTGTTCTCAGCAGCAGTTCAAGGCGGAGGCCTGATGAGATGAAGACGTTTTTCATGGCCGGCAGCGATGAAATATCACGGAGCAGTTTGAGAAATGCCTTTTCGTCCACCACGAGGTTTTTACATACTTTCGGGTAGAGGCAGTCGTGCTGCTTGCAGGAGCCGATTCTGCACGATGTGCCGTAGAGATTGGCCGTGGGGCCGCCAAGGTCGGTGATGGTTCCGGAAAAATGGGGCATGGAGCTGAGCTCTTTTGCCTCACGCAGCAGCGATTCACGGCTGCGACTGGTGATGGCCGGTCCCTGATGGCGGGTGATGGCACAAAAGGAGCAGTTTCCGGAACAGCCGCGCACAATGGTGAGGGAGTGCTGGATCATCCGTGCAGCCGGAACATTGGGGAATGCCGGGTGTTCACAGCGGGTGAAGGGGAGCTCGTAAAGGCGGTCCATCTCGCGACTGCTGAGAATGGGTGACTGGGGCTGCTGAATAATCCAGGAACTCTGCTGCCGCTGTATGAGGAGTTTATCCGCGGAGCTTCTGGCCTGGGCATCCACCAGTTTTTCAGCAGTCAGAAAGAGAGCCTTGTCCTCCTGTATTTCCTGCCATGACGGCAGAAGGGTGACGCTCTTTTCCTCACGTGTCTCTCTTTCGGCAAAGGCCTGGTCACTGAGTCGTTCACAGGTCCCTGCGATTTGTGTGAGCTCCCGGCCGCTGCTGAGGCGTCGGGCAATTTCAAGGATTGCATGTTCGCCCATTCCGTAAACCAGCAGGTCCGCCTTGGCATCACTGAGCAGTGAGCCGCGCAGCTTTTTCTGCTTGTAATCATAGTGGACAAAACGGCGCAGGGACGCCTCAACTCCGCCAAGGATGACGGGGACATTCCTGTAGGCGGAGCGGGCAAGATTACTGTAGAGCATTGAGGCCCGGTCCGGGCGTCGCCGCTGTTTCTTCTCCCGTGTCCTGCCAAACCAGGGATTGCCGTGGGGGGAGTAGGCATCTTTTTCCCGTACCTTGCCGTTGCCGGTGTAGTTGGCCACAATGGAATCGAGGTTGCCACCGCTGATACCGAAAAAGAGGCGTGGTCTGCCAAAGCGTTTGAAGTCGATATTGCTGTCATGGCGCGGCTGGGCAAGTATTGCCACCCGGTACCCGTTGTCTTCAAGGAGCCTGCCGATCAGGGCCACTCCAAATGAGGGGTGGTCAACATAGGCATCTCCGGTGACAAGGATAATATCGGGCGCATCCCAGCCTCGGGCTGAGCACTCCTGCATGTTTACCGGCAGCGGGGTGGGGGAAGTTGTATTCATGATGTCCCATTGTAACTGCGGCGAACCGATTGTGCAAACCTGAAGCGCATCCTTTGCTTGTTTCCTTACAGAGAACCCGCTAAGGTGGGTCCAGACGGTAAATACTTTAAAAGCTGACAGGCTGCTCTCTGCGTAACAGACAGGAAATTGGGCATGGATATAGAACGATTTATTGAGATCCTTGAAAAAGAGGTGAAGGATTATCAGGTTCCGGTGGTGGATCTTATTGCGGTGCAGACAAAGGACCCGTTTAAGGTGCTGGTGGCCACCATTCTTTCGGCAAGGACCAAGGATGAGGTGACTGCAGAAGCTTCGGGGCGGCTTTTT
>JAMOMO010000248.1 GCA_027067035.1 Desulfobulbaceae bacterium | reverse complement strand
GAGGGCACATGGGTCCGCAGCTTTGGATCCATTATTGAAAGTATGGCAGCAACGATCGCTGTTCTCCCGGTGTGGGACGGGGTAAATGATGACTTTGGACGTGAAAACACCATCAATCTTGCCACCCGGCTCTACTTCCTGATCAACAACAGTGATATTGACCTGGTCTACTTTAGCGGCGACAGTCGATCGACACGATACGGCATTGATTTCGCAACAAATATTGCAGGAAACTTTGCCATCCATGCTGAATTTTCCTGGATACCCCATGCCACCCGTGCCCTGCTGCTGGACTCAGGCGAGACAGTACTGCAACAAGACTCTTCAAGCAGTTACCTGTTTGGCATGCGGTATCTCTCTGAGCTCAATGTTACCACAATACTGGAATACTACCACAACGGGTCAGGCTACTCTGAAGAAGAAATGACGGGCTACTACCAGCTTGCAGAAGCGGCACAGGTGGAAAAAGAGCCGACAGCAGCCGGTATTCTGCTGGAAAAAGCCCTTACCGCGAGCCGAAGCACTTATGGGCTTGCGCAGCCCGGAAAAAATTACGGCTATATACGAAGCACCTGGAAGGAGCCCTGGGAGATCGTCTATTTCACACCGGGTATCACTGGAATCATCAACCTCGATGATTCCTCCTGGACCGTGACCCCGGAGCTGCTCTACACCGGTTTTACCAACTGGGAACTACGCCTCAGATACACACATATGGCCGGGAACACCTTCAGTGAGTATGGGGAAAAAGGAACAGACAGTAAAATTGAACTGCGACTCAGGTATTTCTTTTAAACACCAGCCACACAGAGATCCCGGTCATGCCTCACCGGAAGGGTAATATGAGGAGCTGAAAACAGTCTCCGGAATTACAACGCGTTTTTTTCAGAAAACACAGGTGGGAGAGGAAAAAACAGACCTCTTTCGCCATTACAGGAAAATGGCGAAAGAGAGGAGTAAATGGCTTACACGGCGTAGTCAGGAAGCTACAGTGTTTCCACTCATTGTATACTTAGTTTCCGGACATAAAGAGATGACTGGGGAGTAATGGAGTTATTTCACCATCAAGTTTGATATACTTCTTGTTATTCTTTCCGGTATAGGCCTCAACCAGCCGCCTCATGGTGGGAAGTCCATCACCAATGGCAGCAAGGACAAAACCTTTTCCAGCAGGACGAAGCTGTGATTTTTCAACGTTCATTGTGTGCCTCTCTAGATAAAGGAAAAACCAGCGAACCTGACATCTTTAACGAGCATGTTCGCGTTACATAGTTACGTACTGCATCACATATTGCAAATGTGATGCCTGTTTCTCCCTAATAGCACAAACAAAGATCCGAAATACCATATTCCCCAAACGTAATTCAATTCCCCGGTCACGTAATCCAAGTACACGGTACAGTAATTTGTGACAGCAGCACAAAGAGTTATCCCTTCCACTCCCTCATCAGACAGCCACCAGAAAAGACCGTACCACCATGTGGCACAGGCTGCATCTTGCAGATCTTTCTGCCGGTTCCAGCATGGTTCAGCAGCCAAACCCGAGATTCCACACGGAATATCCCTTGAAAACGACCACTTTATTTCCGATCTGCGATTATAAAACACCTGGGAGTCCAGGCTGAAAGATGAAAAACCAAGAGAAAATGGTGGTAACAGAGAATGTGAACCTTGTTAACAGTCCCGGGTAAAACCGTTACCACATGAGAGGATCCGGGGCAAGCAAGAGGGACAGACCGCTTACCGCACCATGCTTGTCTCAATATCCTGCTGCATCTCTTCAATCACAGCAAGGGGATCGGCAGCCTTTGTAATGGGGCGTCCCACAACAACATGATCAGCTCCCGTGGCAATGGCACGACCAGCCGTAATAATTCTCTTCTGATCATCTGATCCGTCACGGACATTGGCACCCGGCCTGATGCCCGGGGTCACAATCAGGAGCTTTTCTCCAAGATCCCGACGCAGACGTTCCGCTTCAAGCCCTGAAGAAACCACACCGTCACATCCAAGTTCGAGTGCACGCCTTGCCCGGAAGAGGACAAGGTCTTCAACTGACTGTGTCATTCCCATGGCACGTAAATCCTCTTCACCAAAACTTGTCAGTACAGTGACCGCAAGCAACTGCAGATCTCCCCGCGCCTCCATGGCTGCCCGGATAATT
>JAMOMO010000247.1 GCA_027067035.1 Desulfobulbaceae bacterium | reverse complement strand
GTACAGAAAAGCTTTCTGGCTGAATTCCCGGAAGCGGTCTGTTTTCCGGATGAAGGCAGGTGTTACCGCGCAGGTCTGGCGTCTCTGCTGGGAGTGCCCATGCTGGGAGGGATTGAGAAAGGATGGATATATTCCGTTATCCCTGCACTGTATGGGGTTCCGTTGCTTTCTCCCAGGCTTGTTGAAAGCTTTCACAGACGGGGAGCAAAGGTGCTGGGCTACCTGCCTGCAGACCTGCAGCAGGCACGCCTCTGCATCGATTCCGGAGTGGATTTTATCCTCAGTAACCATCCTCCTGTGACCGGGATCTGAAAAAAACCTGCTATATTCGCACTATTTCATTTCTTTACGATTTCCGGCAGCCTGATTTGTGGAGATAAACATCCCCATGAGCCAGGCCACAATAACTGCGGTGAAAAATTGTCCGACAATTGCCTCCATCTGGCAGAGTGATGAGGCACCCGGGGTCTGGGGGGTAATATCGCCATAGCCGAGGGTTGTGAGAGTGACGAAACTGAAATAGTTGAAGATGTGGACCGGTGATCCCTGGAGAGTATCCAGCAGGGTACCGCTGTAGGCACCGGGGCGTAACTCATTCAGCAGGGTATAGAGTGAGCCCCAGAAGAGTCCAATGATAAGGTAGAGACTGAAGGCTGCATAGAGAACATTGACTGTAACCTTTCTGGCGCGGGAAATCTGGAGTGTATAGGAGTAGACAAGGAGTCCGAAATAGATTGCAAAGAGAAAATATGCACCCTGTCTGCTGAAAGATATGAGGTCGTATATTCCCAGCCAGTAGAGAATAAGCAGCGGCAGTAACAGGGCAATGGTTACGGGACGGTGTTTCTGGTGTTTTCCCACTGCATAGATGGCAACAAAGAGAACCACGGACAGGGAGAGGTGGGCAAAGACAGCCATTGACCGGTATGGTGTCAGAAAGGGACTTCCGACAATGTAGAGCAGCAGAAAAAACAGGAGGTTTCTAAAGGCGTTGCCCTGAAATGAATCTCTCTGTTTTCTCCTGGAATGATCGTGTGACTGCTTTGCTGTCTTCATCAGCGGCGTCGAGGACGTGAAACCCTTGCTCCACTTGGTCTGCTGTGTTTTACGCGTTCCCTGGCAACGGTCTGGCGGTGATGCCTGGCAACGCCGGCACGGTAGTAGCGGTCATAGTCCCATGAACTTCGATAGACATGGTTGACGGGTCTGCTGCTGTAGCCCGGAGCATATCCCGTTGGACTGCAGCCAGAAAGAGATCCTGCCAGGAAGAGAAAACCGGTTATTAATATAGAAAGAATGATCTTTTTCATATTGCTCTGCTCCATTGTGTCTATTGCCGGGTTACAGCGTGTAGGGAATGTATCATTTCAGCAAGATCAGCACCGTGTTGCTCTGTTGTTTCAGGCGGACCGATGTAAACCGCTATGGCAACATGTTCAGGAGAGATCTGATAAAAGACGGCATGAAGATCCATGATTTCATCATCTTTTTTTCCTGTTCCACTGACATAAAGGACGTTCATGGCGTTAATGGTGTCAAATCTGCGTTCCGCGGTGACGAAATTGCTGAGAAGATCAAGGCCCAGTGAGGCGATATACTCTTCAGCACCCTCTATGTTTTTGAGGGCCTCAGGGACCCACAGGCCGAACCACAGCGGCATGCCGTCATTGGGCATGGCACTGATCAGGCGGGCGCGACCTGTCTTGTCGCTATCTTCATCAGGGGATTGGGGGAATTCGCTGCCCACATTTACCTGCCATTCATCCTGGATGGTGAGGGTGAAGTATTCCACCCCCCGTGATGAGTATTCCAGGGTCACCCGGGCATGGGCCAACCCGGCGCTGATAAACAGGATTGTCAGGGTGAAAAGAGTGATTTTTTTACGCATATCGTGTCCTCTGTCTTCGGTGTTGGTTTTTTTTCTTCACTCAACTGTATGATCTCGTCCTGTGCTCCGTCTGCCTCATGCGAATGTTGACGGATTCAGGATTATGAAAAATTCAGGTTGAAATCCACGTTCAGCAGATATCGGGCCTCCTGCTCAAGGCTTGCAAGCTGCAGTGGATGGTTCTTCAGCTCGTCTTTTGCAAAATGGACGGTCAGATTGTTATTATGAGCAATTATTGTGTCAATAGTTGCGGTCTCTTCTTTTCTGGAGCGATGCAGGAGGGTGGCCAGACGAAGGAGTACCACCAGCCGCAGAGCGGTTTCCTGATTGTTGTCAGACAGTGTCTTGAAGAGTTTCCTTGAGATTTTTTTCCGGTGGCAGCGTACCAGAACACTCATCCAATCCTGTTCTTCATAAGAAAATCCCGGAAGATCGGCATGGTCGAGGAGGTAGGCACCATGTTTCTGATAGCCACTGAGGGAGACGGCGAGACCAATTTCATGCAGGCTGCTGGCCCAGTGCAGTCGTTCGGCATCTTCGATACTGAGTCCCCATGCCTGTTCACATGCAGTGAGCAGCTGGTGGGCAGTTTTACTTACCCGCCTGGCGTGTTTCTGGCTGAGCTGAAAACGCTGCTGCATACTGATCACTGTCTTCAGGCGGGTGTCTTCACTCTGGATACGGCCCAGACGTTCATAGAGCAGGCCTTCCCGCAGGGCCCCGTCGGAGACCTCCATGCTTGTAATCTTTAAGGCTTCAAACGTGGCGATAAGGATGGCAAGACCTCCTGCAAAGACAGGCTGTCTGTCCTGTTTCAAGCCGGGAAGATCAAGTTCGGCAAGCCTTCCTGCGGCAATCATTCTGTCACGAATGGTATATAAACTCTCAAGCGTTATGTGATACGAGTCGATTCCAAGTCTCTGGACAACTCTGCCTATTGCCTTGATTGTCCCGGATGCGCCGGTGGCTGAAGTCCAGTCAACCTTCTGGAAGTGGCGTCGCACGGGGCGCAGTTCGAGGTGGGCTGCAATTCCCGCTTTTTTCCAGTGCTTTTTCCCCAGTCTGCCGTTTTTAAAAAATCTGCGACTCATACTGACACAGCCCATGTTCAGGCTGCGCAGATGCAGGGGCTCAAAATCTTCACCGATGATGAGTTCCGTACTGCCCCCGCCAATATCCATGACAAAACGTATGCCGTCTTCGGCCACCAGAGAATGGGAAACACCGAGGTAGACCAGTCGGGCTTCCTCCCTGCCGCCGATCACAGAGATGGGGTGTCCCAGAACATCGCATGCATTCCGAAGAAAAATCCGGGAATTTTTTGCCTGTCGCAGAGTTTTTGTTCCAACGGCCGCAACACTTCCCGGCGGGAAATCGTTGACCCGTTCACTGAACCGTTCCAGGCAGGCAAGGGCGCGGGTCCTGGATTCCTGGGAGAGTATGCCGTTGTCATCAAGGCCGGCTCCAAGTCGTACCATCTCCTTGAGGTTGTCGAGGATGTGAATATGACCATCTTCAATACGTGCCACAACCATGTGGAAACTGTTGGAACCCAGATCGATTGCGGCCAGATGCTGTTTCTTTTGAGGTGCTTTCTTCACTGCTCTGTCACCTGCAGGAGAGGGTGTTGTTCCCTGTGTTCCCGCAGTCATTGCGGGGCAGAAGGTATGATCCTGAAAGAGTCTCTGTTCAACTCATTGGTATTTCAAGAGTATAGTTTGTGAGAATGAAAGTCAAACACGATTGTCCGGAAATCCCAGTTCGTTGTGAAAACGTATTAATATGTGGAATTTTTCTGTAAAAGGCATACAATCGGAATATGTCACAAAAAGAGAGCGTGATGGGGTGCTTGTGAAAGGCCCTGTTCAAGATTACACAGGTTGCTGTATGAAGAAATCACTTTGGAAAATGGAGCTGTTTTACCCCAAAAGTCTGCAGCAACGGACTATAATTTTTGTACTTCTACCTATTTTTTTCTTCCTCACCCTGGCCGGTTTTTTCGGGTATCGTGCGGTTCGCAGTATTCTCCTTGAGCAATGGAGCGAAGCTGCCCTTGCAAAACTTGAACGATCAGCTTTTGATATCGATGTCCAGCTTGAACGTCCCAAGGAAGTATTGCTTTTACTGGAAGGTATCACAGAAAAAGTTCTTTCAGAAGGGCTGGAGGAGATGGTTATCGACCAGCTTGAAAGGGTTGACGGTGTCGTCAGTGTGAAGGTGGAATGGGTGTCCTCCATGGCCCGGGATGAACTTCGTTTTAAGGGACGCAGCCGTGGCTGGTTTGGCAGGCGGGAAAACTCACGGTGGATATTTGATATTACTCCCCCCGTATATAACGTGGAAAACAACAGTCAAACCGTTTCCATGGTGACCGACCTGGTCAATAAAAATGGCTTCAAGGTGGGTGACATTGAGGTCGTGCTTGATTTTGAGAAACTGATATCCCGTACGGTGAAGAAGCCGTGGTGGAATGTGAACAAGGCCTATATTATCGACTATAACGGTGTCATCCTGAACAGTACTGATCCCAGGGGAGAAGATGCCGGACAAAAACGCAAGGTCTTTGGAGAAAACGGGATTCTGGAACAGAAAACCCTGGAGGCATTGCGTGAGGAGGTTTCCGGTACTGTCTTTGGTCCCGGTCGGCCGCCCGAAGAAATCAGCGGCTTCTATCATCTGCAGGAAGCTCCCTGGGTCATGGTGGTCATTGCACCAGGAAAAAAAGTTCTCAAGCCGATCATTCGTTTCCGTCTGCTGTTTTTCTATTCTGCCATGGGGTGCATTGCCATACTGCTCCTCTTTATCCGTATTATGATTGCAAAAACAACGCGGGCCATTAACGAGTTGTCCCGTACGGCCAGCGATCTTGCACGGGGCGTATTTGACGAACCGTTACCTGTGAATACCCGGGATGAAGTGGGCCTGTTGACGGAAAACTTCAACACAATGACCAGCCAGCTGAAGAAAGGGGTACAGTTGCAGAAGGCGATGGACATTGCCCGGGAAGTCCAGATGACCCTGTTGCCCAGAAAAGATTTTTCAGGCAGGGGGGTGGAAATCAGCGGGCTCAGTACCTATTGTGACGAGACGGGTGGAGACTATTTTGATTTCATTGAACGTAAACCTCAATCCGGCAGATTTCATGTTATTGTGGGGGATGTTGTCGGTCATGGCATAGGTGCTGCTCTGCTGATGGCCACTCTGCGGGCCCTGGTACGTGCCAATGTGTATACCGGTGCAGCGCCTGATATGTTGGTTTCCAATGTGAATCGCCAGCTCTGTCTGGATACCGCGGAACATGGGAATTTTGCCTCACTCTTTTATCTCCACGTTGATGTGGCGAAGAAGCGACTGCAGTGGGTCCGTGCCGGGCATGATCCTGCCATTTTATTTAATACCGTGACAAACACGTTCTCAGAGCTGAAAGGGAACGGCCTGGTGCTCGGGCTGGATCCGGAATATCAATTTCAGACCAATTCCATCGAGTTCGGCAGTGAGAGGCTGGTGGTGCTCATGGGGAGTGATGGCGTCTGGGAGGCCGTGAATGAAGATGGTGAACAGTACGGCAAACAGCGTCTGAAACAACTTGTACAGGAAAATGCGGATCTTTCCCCGAGGGAGATGTTGCATGTTATCAATGAATCCATAAGCAAGTTCAGAGGAACTGCCGCCCTCTGTGATGATATTACTCTGGTATCACTTGTTCTTGATGAAAGAAATTCTGCGGAAAACCGTCTGTGAGAAGCAATGTCTGAATCAGATTCCCAAAAACGTGTAACCCAAAGAAGTCTGTTCTTCTGGGCTGTTCAGGGGAATTTAAAGATGCAGCTGTTGCTTTTGCTGCTCATTGTGGGGATGGTTTTTTTCAGGGTGGTTCCTCTGGAGATGCAGAAACGCATAGTAAATGACGCAATCTCCCTGGGAAAATTTGACAGTCTGCTGCTCTACTGCGGGATCTACATCCTGGCTGTCACAGCCACGGCAGCAATAAAACTTGCAGCGAATTATCTCCAGGCGGTGATCGGTGAGCGGGCCATGCTTGCCATGCGAAAAGATCTGTATGCCCATATCATACAGCTTCCACTGCATTTCTTCCGAAATACACAGCCTGGAATGGTGGTGTCCGCACTGATGACCGAGCTCAGTACGGCTGGAAATTTTGCGGGAATGGCGCTGGCCGTACCCATCTCCAATATCCTTACTCTGCTTGCTTTTGCCGGTTATCTGCTCTGGCTGAATCCGCAACTGGCCCTGGCAACCCTTGGTATTTATCCTGTAGTTGCCTTTCTCATACCCTATCTCCAGAAAAAGGCAAATCACCTGAACAAAAAAAGGGTGGATCAGTCCCGTCTGCTCTCAAGTCAGGTCGCTGAATCCATCACTGGTGTTACAGAAATCAATGTTCATGGGGCCTATGATCAGGAAAAAAGAAAATTTAATGTTTTTGCGGAAAGGCTTCGTGATATCAGAACAAAGTGGTCACTGCTGCGTTTTGCCATTAAGACAGTAAATAATTATTTTGCAAGTCTGGGGCCTTTTGTGGTCTTTCTCTTTGGCGGGTACCTGGTGATGCAGGGCGAGCTTGAGCTTGGTTCCCTTGTGGCATTTCTTTCGGCCCAGGAAAAACTCTACGACCCCTGGAAAGAACTTATTGAATATTATCAGGTGTATCAGGATGCATCGGTCCGCTACTACAGGACCATGCAGTACTTTGACATTGCAAAAGGGCACGAAGAACTGCCGGGACTGGAACCCGTTGGGCTACCGGAGGGCAGCATTGATGTTGAAAACCTCGGATATGTTACCTGCAAAGGAGTAACTCTGCTGCGTGCTGTGTCGTTTTCCCTGCATGGTGGAGAGACCATGGCTCTTATCGGGTTCTCCGGAAGCGGCAAGAGTACACTGATCCACTGTATTGCCAAGATGTTTGACTACTCCAGTGGTTCCATTCGTCTTGACGGGCACGAAGTGAAGACCATGGGGAAACGGGAGATAATACGGAATGTCGGTTACATTGCCCAGCAGCCGTTTATCTTTTCCGGAACCATCCGTGAAAACCTGCTCTATGCCCATGAGGCCGCCCTTGCAGATGGAAATCCTGCTGAATATGAGGAGCCTGAGCTGGATTCACTCATTTTTGCCCTGCAGCAGGCTGGGATGTTTGTCGATGTCATCCGTTTTGGCTTAAATACTGTGCTGGATCATGATGATACCGGGATGATGGAGAAGATCGTACGTATCAGAGAGCAGTTTCAGACCCATTTCGGGGAGGAACTGGAGCAGTATATCGAATTTTATAACGAGGATGACTATCTGCAGCATTGCAGTGTTGCGGAGAATATTATCTTCGGGACAGCACTTGATCGGCAGCACCTGCTTCCCTCACTTGGGGCAAATCTCCGGTTCAGGTCATTTCTGGATTCAGCGGGACTGACGAAACCGCTCCTTGTTCTGGGGACAGAGCTGCTGGAGACTGTGGTGACACAGTCGGAGTCGGAGGAGCTTGCCCGTGCGTTTACCGTTGTGGTCACCACCCCGGAACAGTTGAGTGAGTATCGGACCTTCCTGGTACATCTGGGAGAGGATGATGTCTCTTCCCTGACATCGGATGAGAAAAGCTCACTGCTTACTCTGGCTCTCCAGTATATTCCCGGATCCTATGAAATCACTGAGATTTCTCAGGAGATGAAGAGGAAAGTACTCCAGGCGAGGCGCGAGTGGAGTAGCTGGAGTAAACAAAACTTCTCAGGTTTTTTCAGCCATTTCGCCAAGGACCGCTATATTAACGGACAGTCAATTCTCAACAATATCCTCTTTGGAAACCTTAAAAGAGTGGATGATTATGCTCAGGAGCTGGTGAATCAGAATATAATCCGTCTGCTCATTGAAGAGGATTGTCTTGAATCCATCGCCGAGGCGGGGATGGAATACCAGCTCGGAAGCATGGGCAACCTGTTATCCGGCGGTCAGAAACAGAAGCTCTCCATAGCCCGTGTCTTATTGAAAAATCCGAAAATTATTCTTATGGATGAGTCCACCTCTGCCCTTGACAATAAGTCCCAGGCCAGGATTCAGAACCTTATTGAACGTCGCTGGCGAAAAAGCCGGACGGTGATAGCGGTTGTGCATCGCCTGGATGGCATTGAGGGGTATGACAGGATCGGAGTTATGAAAGATGGGCAACTTGCGGAGTTTGGGACCTATGCGGAACTGGTGGAACAAAAAGGACTGTTTTGTGAGCTGGTATTCGGGAGTTAGGGAAGGCTGAAGCCGGGAGAGAAGATAATGGTGTACCGCGGAAGTTCTTCATTGCTGGAGTGTTTTGCTGATGTGTGAATATTCACAGAAAATCAAATCCCTGGAAGGGTTGCAGGCGCTGGGGGATGAGCTGGACAGGCTTGCCCCTGTCTGGGGTATCTCCAAAAAAGATCTGTTCGAGATAAACCTCATTATTGAAGAAGTGTGTACAAATTATATTGAGCATGGTGAGGGTGGCGGGAAGAACTGTATTGGTGTGAGTATCACCTTGGCCGGCTCCGTCGTACTGATAACAATTCGGGATCAGGGCCCCCGTTTCGATCCCACTGCAGTGGCAGACCCGGAGCTGGATCTTCCCATGGAGGAGCGCAGGGAAGGGGGGCTTGGGCTTTATTTTGTAAAGCATTTTGCAGACAAGGTGCTGTATTCCAGGCAGGACAACAGTAATGTGCTGACCATTGAAAAAACGCTTAAAGGATAATAATGGAGAAGGTGATGGATATTTCCGTATCTCACAGGGGAGAGACTATAGTTGTTATGGTGGATGGCCGGCTTGATTCCACAACCTCGGCTCAGCTGGAACTCTGGGTTGAGGAAAATCTTTCACCCCCTGACGCTGATGTGGTGATGGACTTTTCCAGGCTTGATTATATATCCAGTGCCGGACTCAGGGTGATGCTGAATCTCTCCAAACTCATTGCCGGTCATTCCAGGAAATTTTTTGTCGCCGGTGCCCAGGATCACGTGAGGGAGGTGTTTGAAATTTCAGGGTTTGATTCTTTTATTCCACTCTGTGACTCAGTGGAGGAGGCGGTCTCCGGCTGAGTTTTTCCCGGGGTGCTAACAGCACGGTCCTTCAATCCCCAGGAGTTCATTGATAACACCCCGCACACAGCCTTCCCCGGCAGTTACCGTGATGGCAGACGCGGGACAGTTTTTCATGCAGGCACCGCACTCCATGCAGCGATCCCGTTCAGTGAGCCGGGCCTTCTTCCCTTCCAGTGTAAATACTCCGTGGGGGCAGACAAGTGCGCACATCCCGCAGCCGATACAGCTCTTTTTGTCATATTCCAGGGTGACAACCCCTGTCAGGTATTGAAAATTACTCATTGGATGTCTTTTCTCCTTAGCTTGTCCAGAGTGCAGAGGCCCAGAGGGCAATCCCTGTGATCATAAAGAGAAACTGCAGCGGCATGGCCCGCAGCATCTCTTTTCTGACCCCGTTGAGTGAGGTGTAGGTGGATGCTCCAGTAAAGGCCATGCCAAACCAGGAAGAGACGGCAAGGGCTATGAGCAGCCATGCAATATTTTCCATTGCGCTGTGGGAGGCATTCCCCTGAAAAGCGGAGAAGACCGGGAAAAAGAGCAGAAGCCCACAGACACCACCTTTGATACTGAAGGCGCGGCCGGGTACCCACGGCAGAAGCAGTGGGGTGAGCACACTGCCCGCCATGACTCCTGTGAGCAGAGCGATGACTGGAGGCAGGCCGGAGGACAGCGCGGATTGAAGAAAAGGGGCATCACCTGTAAATCCGGCGATGAGAAAAAAGATGAGGGCCAGGGGAATGATCTGGCGGAGTGCCAGCACAATGTCCACCGGGATCAGGGCCAGTCGTTCCCGGAGGGGGAAATTTTTGATGCGCATGGAAGGTGTTGCCTGGCAGCTGTTATCCAGGAATTCCGGAAGATCACCTACCATCACCGGGCCATAGACAACTGAAAAGCCACTGTATCTGTGTATTTCGAACGCGGCAATTCCGGTGGCACCGAGCTGCGGGAGGATCAGTTTTCGATGACTCACCACCTCATGGAGGCGGGAGGCCCCGATCCGGTCAACGAGTTCTTCTGTACCAAAAGTGCCCTTACCGGCAGCACACCAGACATTCACTCCCTTTGTGTCGAGAACCAGTATCCATGCATCCCGTTTATTCAAGGCCCTGCGCAGCAGGTCAAAACTCATCTTGTAGTTGGCTGTCACCAGGACCGGACTTGTATCTGTGGGGCTGCCGATGGCGTAGAGTCCGGCTTCAACGGTGAAAGAGTCCCGTCCGATATTCCAGCGGACAAGACAGTGGCCCAGTTTGTCCCGAAGTGTTAATTCTGCTGTGACCAGGGGGACATTCCCCACTGCCGTGGCATGGCTTCCGGTGACAAAGGACTGCCGGTGAGACGGAAGGTGGAATTT
>JAMOMO010000246.1 GCA_027067035.1 Desulfobulbaceae bacterium | reverse complement strand
CCACTTGCGGACAACGGATCCTGCAGAGATTGATCCTGTGATTACCCTGCAGAATGTCATGGACTCCTATGTCTCCAAGGATAGTGTCCTGCGTCCGCTCTGTCTCGGCGTATTTGGTCCTCCCGGATCGGGGAAATCCTTTGCGGTAAAGGAGGTGGCCCGGGTGATATCGGAACGCTTTGAAGGAAATCCCTTTGATTTCTTTGAGTTTAATCTCACTCAGTTTGCCTCGCCCGATGAGATTAATTCCGCCATCGAACCGGTGCGTGCCTCGGTTGCCATGGGAAAGGTGCCCATTGTGTTCTGGGATGAGTTTGACTGTCGTTATGATGGCAACGAGTTTGGCTATCTCCGCTATTTTCTGCCTTCCATGCAGGATGGTGTTACCTATGTAAATGGAATTCCACATTTTATAGGCAGGGCCATCTTTGTCTTTGCAGGCGGGGTGAAGGCCAGTTGGGCGGGTATGGAAAAGCTGCTTGATCCAACGGACAAGGAGTCTCTGGCCAAGATGAAGACCTTGAAAATCCCAGATTTCATGAGCAGGCTGCGGGTTGTGCTGGATATTGACGGTATTGAAATTCCGGATATTCTCCTTCGTGATTCAGCCACCAGTGAGGATCTTGAAGAGCTGCGCCGCATATTGTTGAAACGGGCCTTTATTATTGCCCACCAGATGGATACCCACTGGAAAAAAGCGGCCCGGAAGACTTCCGGACTGCTCTTGCGTCTGCTGCTCAGTCGTTATAAGTTTGGTGCACGATCCATTGAGGCTGTGATTGAGGCCAGCCGCGCATCTGACAGGCTGGTCTATGGACTTCCGGAGCTGATTGCACCATCCGCAGCCCGGATTCACGCAGAGTGGCGTATTGATCTGGAGCGGCGCATTGATCATTTGCGCAAACAGGAAGGAATGCGGGCGGTCTGGTAGGAAGTGTTGTGCTGTTGTGCCACAATCAGAACAGACTGCCCTGATCAGCAGATTTTCAGCACGGATTCAGGTGCTGTACTGCAATAGTACTTTCCATTCCACCGGGGAGCGGGTAGGCTTGCAGGAGATCGGTTGATTCAGCTTTCTCTGTAACAGAAACATGAACAGAACCCTATGAACGCAACAACAGTATCAGAGCACGGCCGGCCGGATATTACCATAGATCTGGCGCGGCTGAAGAAAAACTGTAATGGAAATACTGCCATTGTAAAAGAGCTGATTGCTCATCTCCGGGAGAAGAGCGGGCCCAAATGGATAGCAGCTCTGGAGAGGGCCATCGCAGCCGGTGATGCCGAGGACCTGCAGGAGATATGTCATGGGATGAAGGGCGCCTCTGCCACTGTTTTTGCGTGGCGGATTTCAAATCTGGCCCTGGAATTTGAATATCTGGCCCGGGACGGAGAGGTGGCACTGCTCAGCAGTCGCATGAATGAGCTTCTGGATATGTTTGAAGAGCTCACGCTATGGATCAGGGATTACCCCGAGTTATGCTGAAACAGCAGCATCGGCTGCCTACTCTGCGTTGCAGCGAAGGAAGACTGCCTGGATCAACAGGCTGTTTTCAAAGCTGACATCACTGTTGCCCATGTTGTTGACTCCCAGGCCGACAAGGGGCCCGGCATCATTCCAGGTGTCAAAACCAAATTTCCAGCCAAGCCAGGTCTTATTGAAATTATAGGCATAATCAGGGCCATAGTATTCAAAACGATTTTCATCCAGGTTTGACTCATTTTCTCTCGACAGGCCGATGAGAATACGGTCTGCCCCCCTCAACTCGGCTTCCTTCTGGATACTGCTGCTGATTTCGTCACCGCGGGAATTTTCCTTTGTGGTCATAAGGAGATGTGCAAAGGCGGAACAGCTCCTGGGGACATCACTTTCCTGGAACACTATTGTGCTGGCGGCTGTTGGTGGAAAGCTGATGCCTGTGTATTGAGCGGTTCCAGAAAAACAGCCAGAGAGAAGGGCGCTGAGAAGGAGCAGAAAAAAAAGTTTTGTTTTGTACATGAGCTACCTGTAATGTATAAAAGTAAAGACAGAGGATCAGCAACAGGCCGGATACAGACAGGTATTTGTCGCAGCCCCGTGCTGTATGGCCCAGCTGATCCTGCGAACCATCAAAAAAATACGCTATTTTCCTCTTTTTTTCTATCACTTTTTATTTTATGGCACC
>JAMOMO010000245.1 GCA_027067035.1 Desulfobulbaceae bacterium | reverse complement strand
CTACAGGGAAGCCCAGGACTATTGCCAATCATATGACGGCGGTGGTTTTGACGACTGGCGCATGCCAACAGTCTCCGAACTCCAGGGACTTATTGATGCCGAGGTGGAGGGAAAGGGAGAGATACTGACCCTCAGCAGCAGCATGGTCTGGGCGTCTGAAACAGACGACTCCAAGGCAGCGTTCTGCAGTTTTAAATCCCAGCGCTGCTCCTGGATGGAGCAGGTCATCTCCATCTCTCTGCGCGCCCTCCCGGTACGCAACACCGTGGCACAGAACGAAGCGGTTACGGTTACAGACAGCACTGAAGGGAACTCACCTTTCACTCCGTCAGCAAGACCGCAGACCGTGGAACAACGGCTTCAGGTCCTTAACTTGCTACACGAGCAGAACCTTATCACCACTGAAGAGTACAAGCAGAAAAGAAGTGCCATCCTTGATGAACTTTGACAGCAGCTTGCTGCAACCGGGCTGCCGGATTCTTGAAGGCGGCCCCGAGCTGGTGGATCAGGCCTTTCACGATCTCAACAGGGACATGGACCCGGACCTGGTTCACGTCTTTCTGGACAAACTGCAGCGCTATGCAGCCAAACCTGACCGGGCACTTTTCCTTGCCCGGCATCGGGACAGATATATCGCCTTTGCCAGCATCATTGACCACTCTCCCCCACCCGAAAACGTATCCGAATCAGACAGCGACATTCTGAAAAAGCGCGCCTGTATCACCGGGCTCATGGTGCTTCCGGAGTTCAGAAATAAAAGGGTCGCCACAGCGCTTATCCACACAATGGAAAACTGGGCCATGAAAAACAACAGAGACGGTATCTGGCTGATAACACGCCAGATGGCGGACTGGTACCAACGTTGTTTTCAATACAGAATGCATGCTACACTGTTCACAAAAGGAGTACAGAAAAGCCTTCTTACAAAACCTTTCTGAAGGACGCATTCTGTATTCCAAACCTGCGGGCATCCACAGGCTGAAACCCTGACCTGGGGGCTGACGTAAAAACTGCCGGTATTTACAGAGGAATTCATACAACCAGTATTTTATACCCTCCACTGCCAAATTTTCGTCACGGATTCAGATTTATGACATACGGGACAGATACACCACATATTGTGTAAAAAAATACACACACACCTTACTGAAGAAAAAATTAGTCCGTAGAGTCAAGAAAATCGCCATTTTTGTTGACACTGCAGGGCAAATACGATAGTACAATAAATTGAAGTAAAAATTTTTGTACACATGGAGATCGGCATGCCGACGGTATCCGGTGCCATGTGAAACTGGAAGTCTGAATTGTGTTAACTTTTTTTATTGGAAAAAGGTATCAGGACGGACATTGATCACAGCTTTTCAGGAGGGCTGGATCACAACAACTAAAAGAGGAAGGAGAAAACGAGATGGTTAAAAAATTTTCCATGTTGGCTCTTGCTGGTCTCATCGCACTGCCTGCAGTAGCTTCTGCAAGCGGTGGAGCAAATGCTAATGATCTTGAGAGAAAAATCGAAGAATTGAGCATGCAGCTTGATCAGCTGAAGGCACAGATGGCTGAAGGAAAAGGCGGTAGCGGTGTAAGCCAGGCCGACTTTGATGACCTTGCCGACTCTGTCAGCGACCTTGAGGATCGTTCTGATTCCTGGGACCTTGCTGCCCGTGTAAAATTCTACGGTGATTTCCGCGCCCGTCACGACTACTACAATGCTGACAATATTGATGGTACAAGCTCCAGCAGTGACACTCTCTGGACCAATCGTTTTCGCCTCAACATGCGTGTTAAAGCTACTGAAAACGTAGAGTTTAAAGCACGTCTTGCCATGTACAAAGCCTGGGGTATGGAATCCACTCCTCAGGGACTTGGCGGCGGATACCCGATGTGGGACGGTAACTCCACACGTCAGCCTTCAGACAACGCCCTTCGTGTTGATCGCGCATTCGTCAACTGGAACAATATCGGTGGCGCTCCAATCTGGTTCTCCATTGGTCGTCGTCCTACCACAGATGGACCTCCAGCACAGATTCGTATGGGTGCTGACCAGCGTATGGCCACCCCCGTTTCCTACATGGACTGGCCATTTGACGGTATCTCCATGGGTTATGCCTACCGCTGGGGAAGCGAAGCCATGGGAACCGGTCGTATCCGTTTCTGTTATGGTCGTGGATTCGAGGATGGACTTGAGAATGACGATACCGATGCAAACCAGAACGACATGGACTTCGCAGGTCTGAGCTGGGATGTTATGAAGAAAGGAAATCGTTTCATTAATATCCAGTCTTTTATGGCCTTCAACGTATTTAACTACCCCTCTTTCCAGAGCGAGTTTATTAACTATGCAGCTGGTTTCTCACCTGCCGAGGGTGGATATGGTCCCCAGCTTGACACCGGTAACATCGTACATAACTCCATCGTATATCAGGACAAAATTGCTGACTTGAACTTCTTCGCAGTTGGTGGATGGTCTATCACCGATCCAAACAGCAACGGTATGTTCAATGACTACGCCGGAATGGGCGCAGCTGAGCAGATGGCAGCAATGGGAATGTCTCAGGAGATGATCGACGGTGCTCTTGACCAGATGGGAATGGAAGGAACTCCTCATACTGACAGCGAGAATGGTTACTCCATCTTCCTTGGTGCCCGTTATGACATCAACTCCATTGGCCTGAAACTTGGCCTTGAGTGGAACTACGGTTCCGAATACTGGATCGCCATGAACCCAGGACATGATGACATGTATCTTGGTAAACTTGCCGCCCGTGGTAATGTTTATGAAGTATATGGTATCTACGACCTGCCCACCGGTGAAGCCATCTCCAAATACGCTAAAACCTTCATTCGTTTCGGTTACCAGCGTTACGAGTATGACTACGCGGGATCCATGGACTGGAACATGAAACCATATGATCTTGACGATGCTCAAGAGGTTGCCTACCTGAACTCCTTCAACGAATATACTGGAAGAACCACCGTTGAGAGTGCAGATCAGATCTATGTGACCTTCGAGGCATACTTCTAGGCCACACCAGTTCGACACTGCAGTATCTATCAGACAGGGAAGTTACCTTTTTAAGGTGACTTCCCTGTTTTTGTTTGTCCATCATACTTTCTCCAGAGCTGCGTCCCCACATTATGTCTGGAACACTCCCCAACACTGCTTCTCAGCCCAACCTGTTTTTCACAACACGACACGGTGGACTCAGCACGGCTCCCTATAACTCCCTGAATCTCAGCTATGGGGTGGGCGACATCAGCAGAACCGTATCGCAGAACAGGGAACGACTCAAAAAAGATCATTCACTCTCCGTCATTCTCTCTGCCCGGCAGATCCATGGCGACAAGATTTTCATCGCCGGGCAGCCCCTGCAGAAAGACCTGGAGGTCGACGGCTATGACGCCCTGATGACTGACATCAGAGGGATTGCCCTGCTGATACAGCAGGCCGACTGCCAGGGAATTGCACTCCACGATCCCGTTAACAGTGCCATTGCCTGCATCCACAGCGGCTGGATGGGATCTGTGAAGAATATTATTGCAAAAACCGTCGCGGCCATGAAAAAGCAGTATCACACAGACCCTGCTGATCTCCACGCCTCCATCAGTCCATCCCTTGGCCCGTGCTGTGCAGAATTCACCAACCACTCCCTGGAACTTCCCCCCTCCTTCCTTGCCTTTCAGGTAAAAGAGAACTATTTTGATTTCTGGCAGATTTCCAGAATGCAACTGCTGGCAAGCGGAATTTGTGAAAAAAATATTGATATCAGCGGCCTCTGCAGCTCATGTTCACAGGATCATTTTTCCTATCGGCGCGCCTGCCGCGAAGGTGACGGGCGCACCGGCCGCTGTGCAACGGTGATAGCCCTTTACTGAAAACATCAACTTTTACCGGGATTTTTTATCGTGCGTCTCCTCATTGTCGAAGATGATACAAAAATCGCCTCCTTCCTGCAAAAGGGACTTCAGGAGGCCGGATTCAGTGTCGACGTCAGCCATAATGGTCTGGACGGTCTTTCCCTTGCCCTGACCGAACCCTATGAGGCTGCAGTTATTGATATCATGCTGCCGGGTCTTGACGGTCTCAGCCTCATTGAACAGATGCGTGCCAAAGGTGTTCACATGCCGGTCCTGATCCTCAGTGCCAGGCAGTCCGTTGATGACCGTATTGAGGGGCTGCAGCGGGGTGGTGATGACTATATGGTGAAACCCTTTTCCTTTAACGAGCTCCTGGCACGGATCCAGGCCCTGTTGAGACGTGGTCAGAAAAACGTTGATTCCGATGTTATCCGCATTGGCGAGCTTGAGCTTGATCCCATGCGGCATGAATTAACGCGTCAGGGTGAAAAAATCGAGCTTCCCGCCAAAGAGTATGCCCTCCTTGAACTGATGATGCGCAACCCCGGACGGGTACTTTCAAAGACGTCCATTCTGGAACGCATCTACGACTACAGTTTTGATCCCCAGACCAATGTGGTGGATGTCCTTGTCTGCCGCCTCCGCAACCGGATCGACAAGGGCTATTCCAAAAAATACATTCACACTGTACGGGGAATGGGATATGTCCTTCGTGACGAATAGACTGCCATCCCGTCATCATGGCGCCTGGACAGTCAGCATCCTCTTCCTCCTCCTCTGGCTCATCTGCGGCCTGAGTCTCCTCTTCCATACTCTTCTGCTCAAGAAACAGCTGCAGGAGCAGGAGCTTAGCAGGGTTGAAAATGCCCTCAATATATTCCTTCAAAACAGCAGCAGCTCATCAACCTATCACTTCAATCTCCAGGTCAGTCCCCCTGAAGCCATCGATTTTATCCGTATCAGCAGAGACCGGGACCAGTTGCTGATCACGGATCAACAGGGTATTCCCTTGGCAGGCCTGGTCGATCTTGACCCCCGCTCCCATGGCACATGGATCAGCCTGACTGCCCCGGACAGCTCCGGAAACTGGATTCTCGTTTCACGGAAACTCAATGACGGCAGCACCATTCAAGCCGGAAAAAATGACCTCAATGCCGGAATCAGCACCTATCAGACAGCACTCTCAAGCTCCTGGCTTATCTTCTTTCTGACAGCCTTCCCCTGCCTCGGCATTGCCATTTTTCTCCACCGGCAGCAGAAAAAACCGCTGCAGGAACTGGGTGCCGCCATCAGAAGTGCCCTGCAGCACCAGCGCCCCGCCTTTGACACTTTCCACCACGGCAACGGAGAGCTCACCGAGTTATATCAGCTCCTTGAAAAGACCTTTTCACAGAACCAACAGCTCATTGCTGAAATGCAGTCCTCCCTCGATAATGTTGCCCATGACCTTCGCACCCCCATGACCCGGCTCCGCGCCGTTGCCGAATATGCCCTGCAATCGGACCAGGATGATCCGGAGATCTATCGGAACAGCCTCTCAGACTGCCTTGAGGAGTCGGAACGGGTGCTCTCCATGCTCGGCACCATGATGAGTGTGGCCGAGGCCGAGGCCGGCACCATGCGCCTCAAGACCGAAACAGTCTCCATCAAAGAGACCCTTGAAGATGTCATCAGTCTCTACCGCTATGTGGCTGAAGAGGAAAAGATCAGCCTCTCTCTCACGATGGAGGATGACAGCCTCAGCATCCTGGCCGACAAGACCAGGATCAGTCAGGTCTGGGCCAATCTCCTTGATAATGCGATAAAGTATGGTCATGAGGGGGGAACAGTGGAAATCAGCACCGGAACCGAGGGAGACATGCTTGTCACCTCTTTTTGTGATGATGGAATGGGGATATCTGACTCTGAAATCTCCAGAATATGGGATCGCCTCTACCGGGGGGACCGAAGCCGCAGCAGGCAGGGACTCGGCCTTGGCCTTAATTACGTAAAGGCCGTGGTGGAAGCCCATGGCGGAAAGGTACGGGTGAGCAGTACAATCAGAAAAGGATCATGCTTTGAGGTGCTTCTGCCCCTTCTCCCCGCCGCTGTCGGGAAAGCTGAAATCACAGATCAGAGGCGCATGATCCGAGAGGCGGATGTCGGGAATGGTGAAGTTTGATGCCACAATCTCCGGACTGTGGAGAATAAAATCAAGGTTGCGCTTCGGGGCATGACTGGGGTGGGATGGCAGACCACCCAGATTTGCATTGGCAAGACCCGTTGCGGCAAGAAAGAGCTGAACCTCCCGGTCTCCGCCAAAGGTATTGAAATCACCGGCCACAATAACAGGTTTGCTGCTCTCTGATATGATGCGGTGCAGGTGCTCAAGCTGCTGCTGCCGGTGTTTATATTTCAGAGAGAGGTGCACGGTAAAGACACACACCTCCTCCAGCTCCACCTCAATAACCAGCCGCTTCATCCCCTCGTTGAAGTAGTGAAAATGGTGCCGGATGATTTTTTTATTGGTGAGCAGTCCGTTTCCCTGTTTATTGAGGACAGGAACCCTGTTGGCAAGAGACGTATCGCCATATTTGGTTTCCACCACATGGAAATGATCGAGCTCCCTGGCTATTGCCTGAACCTGACAGCACTTACGGGAACGATAGGAACCGGAGTCCACCTCAACCAGGGCAATAATATCAGGGTTGACCGAACGGATAAAGGAGACAATCTCCCCGAGAGTATTGTCCGTCTTTTTAAAAAAACCCGCAAATGGCAGGGGCAGGTGATAGGCAACACCATGCCCCGTTGCATAGCGTATGTTGTAGAGTAGAAAACGCATGGATTATGATAGCGGTTTCTGAATCTCTTTGCAAACATGCCTTTTTTCTCTCCATTTCATGTGGTAGGATGTGCTCCATATAAAATAACAGCAGTTTCAGAGACGGCCAGTGCTCCCCAATCAACACAGGACTTTGAAGATGACCACCATACATATCGGATCACGAAAGAGTAAACTTGCCATGTGGCAGACAGACACAGTTGCCGCCATGCTTCAGAAAAGCGGCCTTGAGACCAGTATCAGCTCAATGGAGACAAAGGGAGACAAAATTCTTGATGTCTCCATTGCCAAGATCGGCAGCAAGGGCGTCTTCACCGAAGAGCTTGAAGATCAGCTGAGTGGCGGCACAACGGATATTGCGGTCCACAGCGCCAAAGACATGCAGTCCATACTGCCCGACGGATTTGAACTGATCGCCTTCACCGACCGGGAAAAATCAAACGATGTGCTGGTCTCCCGAAAGAAAGATATCAACCTCGACGACAGCAGCAGACCCATCCGCATCGGCACCTCTTCTGTACGCCGCATCGCCCTGCTGAAGCACTTTTACCCCCACGTCGAGACAGTCGAGATGCGTGGTAACCTCCAGACCAGAATACAGAAGATGGACGATGGAGCCTGTGACGCGCTGATGCTTGCCTATGCCGGCGTCAAGCGCATGGAATATGAGAATATGATCGTGAAGGTCTTCTCGGAAGATGAGTTCATTCCCCCGGTGGGCCAGGGGTGTATTGCCATTGAGGCGGCAGAAAGCCTGGACCCTGAAAAACGCGCCAGGGTGCGTGACTGCCTCAACAACCCGGATTCAGAGTCCTGCCTCCTTGCCGAACGCGCCTACCTGCGTACCATGGAGGGCGGCTGCTCCATCCCCGCCTTCGGCCTTGCCGTACTCAAAGGTGACACCCTCATCCTGCGGGGCGGTCTGGCAAGCCTGGACGGCGGGACTGTTCTCATAAGGACCGAAGAAGGGCCGCGAGAGGACGCTGACGCCATAGGAGAGCGCCTGGGGAGGTATATCCTCGACAATGGCGGCAAAGAGATTCTGGCGGACATCAAGCGTATCCAGGGCTGAGACCCTCAGCCCCTGGAACAGAGATCCCTTACATGGTCCAGCCACTGCCCAAAGCCCTCCCCGCTTGTGGCGGACAGATCCATGACCTCGATGGCGGGGTTCAGCTGCAGTGCCTCCGCCTTTGCCGCATCCACTGAAAAATCAAAATAGGGCAGCAGGTCTGTTTTAGAGATAACAAAGAGCTGTGAGCTGTGGAATGCTTTGGGATATTTTGCCGGTTTATCTGGGCCTTCCGGCACAGACACCATGACCATGCGGTGATGTTCACCAAGATCAAAGGTGGCCGGACAGACAAGGTTTCCCACATTTTCAATAAAGAGTATGTCAAGTCTGTCACCGCCATCCTCCCGTGCCAGAAGGTGCAGGCCCTTATGTATCTGGGCGGCATCAAGGTGGCAGGCACCGCCGGTGGTGAGTTGAATAACCGGCACCCCTTTGGCCCGAATACGCTCCGCGTCCCTCTCTGTCTCAATATCCCCTTCAATCACTCCAATCCGCAGACTGTCACCAAGGGCCTCGATGGTCTTTTCAAGGAGGGTGGTCTTCCCGGAACCAGGACTTGATATCATATTGATGGCCACAGCACCCATGGCTTCAATGTGTGCTCTGTTCTTTGCCGCCATTGCAGTGTTGGCAGCCAGCAGGCTCTGGTGTACCTCTATCACTTTCGCATCATGGGACTCTTCAGGTTTTAAATCACAACCGCATGCATCACACATAATTTTCCTTATTCCTGTTCATCACTGATTAACGTCGTTCACTCCTATTCCATCTCAACCCGCAGCAGCAGCAGATCATCGCTGCCTTCGGTTGTGATGAGTGTTTCCTTACAGAGGGGACATGAATGCGGCCGCCTGTCTGCTCTGATTTCTTTCCCGCAACCGCAGCATCGATACAGGGGCGGCGGACTTTCCACAATCAGCTTCGCATCCCGCGTCAATACGCTCTCCCCCGCAAGGGCATCAAAGGCAAACTCAAAGGAATCAATGACCACACCTGACAGGGGACCTATCTCCATGGTGACTGTTATCACCTTTTCCTTCCCGTGTTCTCCTGCAAGCTCGCCAAGCTGCACCAGCAACCCCTGAACAAGGGACATCTCATGCATCTGTTTCCTCTTTCAGTAAAATCGTATGTCCGGAATCCCGCAGCCGTTTCACGAGAATACCCGAAACCTTTTCCACCTGATCTGCCACCACCTCTGTCATGGCAAGACCGGTTTCAAGACTGCCGGGAACCACACAGTAAAAATCGACACAGTCCGGTTCAATGCCACGCAGTTTACAGATATCGAGTATCTCCAGAATTCCCAGCTGATGGGGTGACATCTTCGGCTGCATGGCACCATTTCTGGCATCTTCGGCTGAAAAGGTATAGAGACTGCCGGGTGTGGCATCATCAAAGTTCACCACATCCACCACCAGGATCGGATCATGCTCTTCCAGGAATGGCGCCATGTAAATCCCGGCAGTTCCCCCGTCCAGTACGGTGACCGATTCGGGAAAGCTGTAGTGCTCCTCCAGAAACCCGATCACATGCACCCCGAAGCTCTCATCCGAAAGCAGCATATTCCCGATTCCCAGAATCCCGGCCTTTTTGGTCGCCTCTTCCATCGTATTTACCTCAACATATTCGCGGCAGCGGCTCACCGTGCAGCGGGGTGATGATTCGTGATCCGCCAACGGCTGTTTGCAAGACAACCTGACCGGGCTTTCCCTCTTTCAAACTTCCAATGATCGCAGCGGATTTTCCCACAGAGGTGGATCGCATACATTGCAGGGCCTCATCGGCCTGCTCTGCCGCCACAAGAACAAGGCACTTTCCCTCATTGGCAAGATAGAGGGGATCAAGCCCCATGATCTCACAGGCGGCCCGTACCGAAGCATTGACTGGAATGGCGCAATCCTCTATCTCAACAGCCAGACCGGCCGCTCCCGCAATCTCATTGAGAGATGTGGCAAGCCCGCCTCTGGTGGGATCCCGCAGGGTGTGGAGGCTGCCTGAAGGCAGCGTATCAAGAAGATGTGCCACCAGCCCATGGAGAGCTGCAGAATCACTGCGCAGATCCCCGTCAAGGGATATTCCGGCACGCCGGGTCATGATGGTGATACCATGGTCACCCATGCTCCCGGACAGGATGATCCTGTCACCCGCCCTCGCCATACCGGAAGAGACCTCACAGCCTTCAGCCACAATACCGATCCCCGAAGTGTTTATAAAAATCTTATCGCACTTTCCACGGGGAACAACCTTCGTGTCCCCGGTAACCACCGGAACACCCGCCTCTTTTGAGCACCTGGCAACAGAGGCGATGACCCTTTCCAGATCATCCAGCCCGAAACCTTCTTCAAGAATAAGCCCAAGACTCAGACAGAGCGGTCGGGCAGCTCGCATGGCAAGGTCATTGATGGTTCCGTGAACGGCCAGGGTACCGATGTCTCCACCCGGGAAAAAGATGGGATCAACCACATAACTGTCGGTGCTGAAGGCCAGTTTTCCAGGCTGATTCTCCAGCACAGCACTGTCTTCCAGGGCACCGAGAATCGGATCATCAAGATATTTCAAAAAGATATCGGCTATGAGTTCCTGACTGGCAATGCCACCGCTGCCGTGATCCAGAAGAATCTTTTTTCTGTTTCTC
>JAMOMO010000244.1 GCA_027067035.1 Desulfobulbaceae bacterium | reverse complement strand
GAACTGCCATGCATTACAAAATACGCGGTGTTCCCAGCCTGCTGTTTTTCAAAAACGGTCAGGTGGTCGACCAGATTGTGGGTGCCCCGCCAGAGCAGCAGCTCCGGCAGAAACTGGACAGTGTGGCATAGGCGGGAAGTCTTTTTTATCCTTTAGTTTTTCAGCCATCATCCGATAGAGTTATATCTCTTTCACAAACAGACTGATATAATTAAAGGTGTTCCACAATGCGCGCAGTTCCCATAATTCTCATCCTGACATTTTTTCTCAGCAGCTGTTCACGTATCCCGCAGCCTGCATCCTATGCATTTTCCGAACAGCAGAAGATGCAGGCGGCACACCACTGGGATGTCCTGGCCGCTGATGTTGCAAACCAGATAAACAACCAGTTGATCATCAGCGATTATGTGGACAAGGCTGTCTATGTAAAAGCCACCTGCGGCACTGATGCTGTCCCCTGTGAACAGGGTGAGACAACACAGTTCAACGAGGGTTTCAGGGACCTCCTCATTACGCGGCTGGTCAACTACGGTGTCCCGACCAGCAGCAATAAAAAGCTCACGGACATTGAAGTGAACTACAAGGTGCAGGTCATCTATCACGCCAGCAACCGTTACACAATGGCTCCAGGAACACTGACGGCCCTTACTGCAGTAATATCCGTATTCAGAAATGCTCCTTCCACCCTGCAGGCGCTGGCCATTGCAACGGGTTTCGATCTGCTGAACACGGCCTCCCCCATCAATGGCCATTATGAGGTTATTATTACCACCTCCATGGTCACAGAAGAAAAATACCTGTTCAGAACAAGTGATATTTATTATATAAATGATCCGGACTTCTGGCATTACCAGAATGCCCCCACCGGAAAAACGATTCAGATGGTCTCAACCGCTCAATGAAATCTTTCCCATGAAAAAACTCAGCCTGCTTCCCCTTCTTGTCGGTATCGCCATTCTGCTCTCCAGCTGTTCATCGTTGAACTGTACCCGTCTTGAAAACCTGCTCGGTGCAGATGTAAATCTCATCAGTCTCGGCAACAAAATAACCGATGACCTCACCGGATCAGCGATGCCGCCTCTGATGCCCAGACACCCCGAGGAAGCAGTTCTCACCTCCACATTTGTGGATCTCAATCAGCTTGAAAAAACCTCCCGGATGGGAAGACTGCTGCAGAGTCACATTGGTGCCCGTCTGGTTCAGCTCGGCTACACGGTGAAAGAGATCAATCTCCGCAACACCATGAAGATCAACCCGGGAGACGGTGAGACCATCCTGTCCCGCCATCTTTCTGAAATCACCCCGGATCAGCCGGTACAGGCAGTTCTCATCGGTACCTACTCCATCACCAACAGAACTTTGTACATCACAGCAAAGCTCATCAACCCGGTGAACAGAAATATTATTTCAGCCAACAGCTATAAACTCTGCATGGATGACAACCTCCTGGCCATGTTCGGCCTCCAGCGTAAACAACACTCTCAGGACAATGGAATTTCAGCACCTTCAGAATCCCTCATTGACAAAATATTCTACTGATCACCTGCAAAGCGCTGCAGCCCGGCTCCCTGCTGCCGGATTTTTATCACAAATTCAGGATAGCCCATGCTGACCATCCACTGTGCCGCCTGTAAAAAGAAACTGTGGCGATACGACAAAATCGGTCCGGGAGAAGTGCTGCGCTGCCATAAAGACCGAATCACCAAAGTTTATTCCGGTCAAATGCATGATAAAAAAATCCAATGCAGCTGTGGCAGAAATATTGGGATAGACAAAGGGAAATTCTACAAAATGATCCGAAAAGCGTTCACTTACAAGGGAACAAAGAGGAACTGAAACCCAGCAGACAGTGCTATTTTTCTGGACTTTTCAGGATTTCCTGCGTAAAAAAGTTACTGAGTACAGCCATAAACAATTATATTCCGTAACTTCAGACTGTGTAACAGTAAACAATGCGCTTTTCCCTTATCATACTTTTTCTGTCTTTTTCCCTGCTTCTGCCGGTAACTCACGCCAAGGCCACCGGAAGTACCATACCCTCCAGTAAGAAATCACAGGCAGCCTACAGAAGAGTAGCCCCGAAACTCATTGCCGAAATGCGGAAAAAAGGAGCATCTCTGGGTGACCCGGTTTTTATCAGACTCTTTAAAAAAGAAAAACAGCTGGAAGTATGGC
>JAMOMO010000243.1 GCA_027067035.1 Desulfobulbaceae bacterium | reverse complement strand
AAATTGACAACCTGACGGTGACTGCGAGTTTTGGTGTTGCAGTGTATGATCCCGAGTCTGATCAGGATATTATCAGCCTTGCAGATCAGGCTCTTTATGATGCAAAAGAAGCGGGCCGCAACCGTGTGGTTCTGGCGGGAGGTTCCTGAGATGTCAGATGGGGGATACGTAAGTAATATTGAACTTATTAATGATGTTCAGCTTCTTCTGTCTGAGAAACGCACTTCCCTTGCTCTGATGCGTACCGGGATTGCAGTGCTTGCCCTTCCCCTTTCCGTCTTAAGCCTTCTCATCGCCACATCCCGATACTATCGGGTTTTTGATGTCCTCTCCTTTCTCATCCCTCTTTTTGTACTGCTGTTATTCCTGGTGGTCCTGGGGGTATATCTTATCTATCATGCCATGCGACGGATGCGTCACTATGACAGGATGATACAGAAAATCAAGTCGGGCCATCTGGAGATCTCCGAGTTCATTGATTGATCTGCTGTCTGCCAAAGGCTGTTTTGAGGTCTGAGCTGCTGGGGTTCTGGAAGACCTGAAGGCCGAAATGGGGCAGGGCGGCAATGAGATGATCGAAGATGTCCGCCTGAATAGCCTCATAATTGGCCCAGACCTGATCTCTGCTGAAGACATAAATTTCAAGCGGAAGTCCGGTCTCACCCGGTGCCAGCTGGCGAACCAGAAAGGTCATATTGGAGTGTATCTGGGGGTGCTGCCGCAGATACTCCTGGACGTAGGCCCTGAAAATACCGATGTTTGTCTGACACCTGCCGTTGACCGGGATCGCATCATCTGCCCCGTGGCGCCTGTTATACTCTTCAATCTCTTTCTGTTTCGGCAGCAGATAGGGTTCCAGGATCTTGATTTTCTGAAGATCCAGCACTTCCTGATCCGACATGAAGTGGATGGTGCCAAGATCGATATTTATGGCTCGTTTAATTCTTCTGCCCCCTGATTCGGACATGCCGCGCCAGTTTTTGAAAGAGTTGGAGATAAGGGCGTAGGTGGGGATGGTGGTCACCGTCTTGTCCCAGTTCTGGACCCGGACACAGTGAATTGAGATTTCGATGACGTCACCGTCTGCACCATATTTCGGCATTTCAATCCAGTCCCCGATCCGGACCATATCCGTTGCGGCCAGCTGGATGTTGGCAACAAATCCGAGCAGGGTATCCTTGAAGACCAGCATGATAATGGCGGTGAGGCCACCGAGCAGGCTGAGCAGTCCCCAGGGGGAACGGCCGGTGAGAATGGATATGAGAAATATGCCGCAGAAGAGATAGGTGATTATTCGCGCCGCATCGGTGTAGCCCCGGATGGCACCGCGGTTGCGCCGTGACACTGTGGCGTAGATGGAGTTGATTGAGCTGAGCAGGGCGCTGATGCTGAGGGTGGCCACAATAACCACTCCCATGAGAAGCACGCGTGACAGGACAACGGAGGTGATGCTGTCAGACGGGAGGAGGATATCCTTGGAGACAGAGATCACAGAAAGGGGCACAAACCAGCTGATTTTATGAAAAAAACCATGTTCAATGAGAGGATCATCCCAGTGGAGCCGGTTTTTATGGATGATCTTTACTACGATGGGAAGGATGCTGCGGCGGACAAGCCAGGTGGAGAAAAACGCCAGGAGCAGGATTCCAAAGACAATGATGGCTATTGCCGCAAGTTCTGCCGTCCTCTGTTCCAGGCCGATATCCAGAAACATGCCGGTTATGCTGTGTTCATTCATGGGTTGGCTTCCTGTTGTGTCACTTGAGACCCGTCGGGGTGATGGTGCGGTTAGTTCACTCTCTATTACACTGTGGATATATAATCTGTCTTCAGTAGAGTATCCATGGAATATGGAAAAATCAACAAACCGCTATTTTTTCCGGCAGAGGGGGCAGAGTATTCACTCATCACAGAAGAGGCGTGCCCATGGTGGTGAGGGCGGCAATAAAGGCGTAACGGCCAAATTTTCCTATACAGACAAGGCAGGCAAAGGGAAAGAAATGAAACCTGAGAGAGCCGGCCACCAGGCAAAGCGGATCTCCCACCAGGGGAAGCCAGGCAAAGAGGAGTGACCAGGAGCCGTAGCGTATGAAAAAACGTTCTGCCCGTTCTCTCTCTTCTGCTTTGATGCGCAGCACTTTCTGCAGCAGAAACTCAGATCCCAGGAACCCCAGAGCA
>JAMOMO010000242.1 GCA_027067035.1 Desulfobulbaceae bacterium | reverse complement strand
GGCCTCCCGCAGCATGTTCAGGGAAAAGTCCGCCCCCAGATGCACTCCGTCAGGATACTGCTTCTGCATGAGGGCTGCAATATCACCGGTCCCTGTGGCAAGATCAAGCACCCGCCCGGAACCGGGATCTCCGGCTTTTTCCACCACAAAACGGCGCCATCCCTGATCCTGCCCCATGGTCATGACCCGATTCATCAGATCATAGTTTGGAGCAATATCATCAAACATCTTCTGTACTGCAGGACCTTTAGTCACAATTTCTTCCTGTTCCATTAGTTGTTCGCGGGCCCCGTGCAGAAAAGAGCAGTGTAGCTTTTAACATGGTGCAAACCCGGGAGTTCTGGGGAAGGGAATCACTTCTCTGATATTACTCATTCCGGTTGCAAACTGCACCAGACGCTCGAAACCAAGCCCGAATCCGGCATGGGGAACCGTTCCGTAACGCCTGAGATCAAGATACCAGTCATACTCTTTTGTATCAATACCCGCCTCTCTCATACGTTTCACCAGAACATCCAAGCGCTCTTCACGCTGTGACCCGCCCACAATTTCACCGATTCCGGGAACCAGAATATCCATGGCCGCAACCGTCCGGCCATCGTCACTGAGACGCATATAAAAGGGTTTTATGGAGGCCGGATAGTCGGTGACAATCACCGGACATTTATACACCTTCTCCGTGAGATAGCGTTCATGCTCAGACTGCAGATCAACGCCCCACCGTACCGGATACTCAAAGGTATCGGCGACCCGGCCCAGCTCTTCAACGGCTGCGGTGTAGGTGATGTGAACAAAATCCTTTGCCACAATGTCCTGAAGTTTTTTGATCAGGCCCTTTTCAATAAAGCTGTTAAAAAGAGCAAGATCCTCTGCACAGTTATCGAGAACATCCCGGATGACATATTGAAGCAGATCAGTTGCCAGCCGGATATTACAGGAAAGATCACAAAAGGACATCTCCGGCTCAATCATCCAGAACTCGGCAAGGTGCCTGGAGGTGTTGGAGTTTTCAGCCCTGAAGGTCGGCCCGAAGGTGTAGACCTGACCGAGTGCCTGGGCATACACCTCAGCCTGCAGCTGGCCGCTCACCGTAAGCCCCGCCGGGGCCCCGAAAAACGGTTTTTCCCCCTTCTCACCAGTGGCACTTACCTGGAACATCTCGCCGGCACCTTCACAGTCACTGGTGGTGATTATGGGGGTGTGGACCTGGATAAAGCCCTGTTCCTGAAAAAAGCTGTTCACCGCAACGGTGAGCCTTGAACGGACCCTGGTGACAGCACCAAGGGCATTGGTCCGCGGTCTCAGATGGCTGATACTGCGCAAGAACTCCAGAGAATGGCGTTTCTTCTGCAGAGGATAGCTCTCCGGATCCGCCCAGCCCAGCACTTCAACGTCCCGGGCGAGCAGCTCCACGTCCTGTCCCTTTGCAGGGGATTTCTGAAGAACGCCCCGTATCACCACGCTGCAGCCTGCACTTAAGCGGCTGACTTCATCCCGGTAATTTTCCAGTGTTTCATCAGCTATCACCTGCAGGTTGGCAAGACATGAGCCGTCATTGAGTTCGAGAAAGGAGAAGGAACCGGTATCGCGCCTGGTCCGTATCCATCCCTTAACAGTGATTTCAATATCACTCTCCTTCATCCGAAGCACTGTATTAATTCGTCTATGCATGACTCTGTTTATTTCCTCTATGATGATAAAGCACCAGCTCTCCAGCCCCGGAGAGGGCATCTTCGGGGGTTCCGCTTATCTGCGCCAGATGAGCGCCCACCACTGAACACTTTATGGTGAGAAGAAAGAATATCTCAACGTCTGTTTCAGACAGGGTCTCAAAGTTTCCCTGCCCCTTGGAAATGATCAGATCCGCCTCGTAAAACTCCTGCTGCAGTTCCTGTGAACAACTCTGCAGCGGTGTTCCAGGGCAACAGGTACCGTTTTCAATAACCCGGGCAATCTCCTGAAGCCCGCACACCCCGGCATCTGCCCGCAGGGCATCATTTATGATGGGACCGCTTTTCACAGCAACAGTCACCGAAAGCCCCATGTCCACAAGCTCTCTGATCACCAGGGAATCATACACGATTTCACCGGAGTTATCAGCCAGATAAAGTATCCTGCCGTTCTTTCCGAGACCGTGCAGCTTCTGAAGAAGCTCTGCGCTGTGATCCAGAGAGAAGGTGCTTTTCAGGCAACCTTCCATGGCGGCATCCACATCAAAACTGTGCATGGCACCATAATCAATTATATTGCCGCCAATGGCAAATCGCAGCGCAGTCATCAAAGGGTCTGCAGAACCGGCAATCTTTTTCTCACATTCAGGAAGCATGGCCAGAGCCGCCCGGTTGGACTGTTCCTTCAGATTCAGATAAGGATCCCTGCAGCCGGTGATATCGGCGATGGCCTCATAGACTGCCACTGAATTTTCAGGTGGGGTCAGTTCCATATCAAGGGCTGTGATGATACCCGCCACCCGGCGCAGGGCTGCAAGCTGCAGCGTCTCGTCATCGGTGGCTATCCTGCTCACCTGCAGGGTCTGACGCAGATAGCAGGCCATACATTCCAGGGCTGTTTTCACAACATATATCCTTTGCGAACATTTTTCATTGAGGCAAAGAGTGAGGCCCTGGCACCGGGTATCTGTTCGTAAATCCCTTCCAGAATTTTGTGTACCTCCTCTCTTCTGGTATCTCCTGAGAGCGGGCAGAGGTTTTTCACCGGAGTAACACCCAGCTCTTCCGCAATGTTTTCCACTTCACTCTTTTCTATATAGGCCATGGGACGGATGACAGCAAGTCTGCCCTCAAAAAGCTCCTGTTTGGGTACCATGGTGGAGATATTGCCACTGTAGAACATATTCAGGAACAGGGTCTCAAGGAGATCATCCTTATGATGCCCGAAAGCAATCTTATTGCACTCAAAACGTCCGGCAAGATCAAAGAGCTGTTTTCTCCGTAATTTTGAGCAGTTATAGCAGGTCCTGGACTCCTCGCTCAGAGGGAGGCCTGTTTCCACATGCAGCTCGGTGCCGATGAGCCGCATCTGCTCTTCCAGCAGTGGCAGAGGAGCTGCTTCCTCCATGCCCTCCTTCCAGATATTCATATCAATATGGACTGCAAAAAGTTCGTAGGAGACCGGAGCTTTCCTCTGCCAGAACTGCAGCAGCCACAACAGTACAAGACTGTCGACACCACCGGAGACAGCGACCAGAACGCGATCACCATCATCAAGCATGGCATAATCAGCCATGGCCTGACCAATACGTTTATTCGTCTGAGGAGTCAGCATATACACGGATTCAGGATTCAATAAAAAAGATGGGAACTGCCCCCATCTACCAGTAAGCGATGAACTATTTCAACAAAAAAAGAGGCCGATGGAAATAAAAAAAGGCTGCAGAATCCATTGAGATGAATTCTACAGCCAGAGTCGTTCCCCGAAAGCCGGGACAATCAGGTTTTGAACTTTCCAACCCTTCCCGAGAGCGTGGAGGCCATCCGGCTCAAATCGCCGGCTTTTCTGGAAAGCTCTCCGCTTGAGTCACTTATGCCCCCGATATCCTGATTCACAGAGGTAAGGTCTGCAGCCACCTCCTGGGAAACGGCAGAACTCTGGGCAACATTTTCGGTGACTTCCATTATTCCGGCTGAGGCCTGATCAACATTCTCTGAGATGCCGATGGCTGTTTCCGCCTGTTCCTCAAGGGCCACAGCCACCCCGTCAACCAGGCTGTCAACCGTGTTGATGATGGCAACAATGGAATTGATCTCTGTGACGGTGTGATCCGTTGAACTCTGAATGGACTCAATCTTCGAACGGATATCCAGTGTTGCCTCGGCAGTCTGTTTGGCAAGGTCCTTGATCTCGTTGGCAACAACGGCAAACCCTTTCCCGGCTTCCCCGGCCCTGGCTGCCTCAATGGTGGCATTCAGAGCAAGCAGATTGGTCTGTTCGGAAATTTCGGTGATGGCCTCTGTGACCTTACTGATCTGCGTTGCAGCAGCACCGAGTTCATCGACTCTGTTTGATGCGGACTGGGACTGTTCCACCGCCTCACTGGTCCTGGCGCGAGCCTGTTCAGTATCGCTGGTGATAACCTTGATGGTCTCTGTCATGGCAGATACCGATTCGGCAATCATTGATACGTTGGTGGCGGTTTCCTCCACTGCCGCAGCAACAGAGTTCATATTGACGCTCATCTCCTCAGTGGCGGCAGCGACTGAATTTGAACGCCCTGAACTGTTCTCACATTCCTCGGATACACTGTTGGAAATCTGTAACAGCGAGTCTGATGTCTTATCCAGATTCCCCGCATCCTTACCAATCTCAGAGATGATCTCCTGAAGACTCCTTGCCATTTTATCAAGGCTGTTACCCATCTGCCCGAGTTCATCACTCCCTGAAATTTCAGATCTGGCGCGCAGATCCCCCTGGCCGAAGAACTGGCAGAACTCCTTCATCCGGGCAATCCTTCCGGTGATATCCCTGATGATAAAGACCACCCACACCATGAAGGCAAGACCCATCAGCACCAGTATTACCTGGGTTGTGAGAAGCCGGCCAATGGAGGCCTCGGCCTTCTTCTGCATCATGATTACCGCTGTATTCATCTCTTTCAGTAAACGGATATTCTGAATATCGATGGTTTTCAGATCCGCATCACTGTAGTGATTGTTCAGAACGATCTCAATGGTTGATGAAAAATCCCTCCACTGGGCAGAGACCTTCTGCAATTGAGAAAGAATTTCTCCTTCAGCAGCAGGGGAAAACCGGTATTCGGTATTGTTGAGGTCAAGGCCCACAGGGGCTTCACCGGAATCTTTCAGTGCAGACAGCGTCATATCAAAGATTTTCATGGTCGTTCTGGTGGCTTCCAGAAATTCCTGATCAGGCTCACCGGATTTTTCGGTGGACACCACAAACTCATAGAGCTCTTTGGTCATCTTCTGACTCAGCATTCTCTGACGACCGGCCAGGTTAATCAGGAAACCATCATTTTCCTGTTTCCGGGTATTCACATATGTTGCCACAAACATAACAACAATTATTGCAGTAAAAACCCCTGCAACAAGGCGTAATTTCAACTTAATACTCACATCATTCTCCCTTATAAATACTTTCCCGGTGACATGTTAAAGCCAGGCATCCATATTACAAACCTCTGGATCCGTGACAAAAATGCTGCATCAATATGATTCACAATGATGCAGCATTTTTGTCACGGATCCAGAGAGACCTTTTTCAGATCAGACTGTAGGGCCGGAGTACTGTAAAAGCAAGGGGAATTCAAAAATAACCACATCCCCGCTGCACAAAAAAACCCCATGCACTGACAAACAGAACATGGGGCCTGACAAAGAGAGGAAGAACCTCAACTGAAAAGGAAAAAACCGATCCGTCAGTTCTTCTCTTCCTTGAAAAGGGGAATCTCCTGAAGACGACTTTTCAATCCATCGCCACTCAGCTCCTCCACCGTGAGCCATTTAAACCCTCTTTTCTGAGCCTTTTCAAATGAAAAGATATCCTCAAACAGGGCCTTCTGAGTCTCATCAAAGGATGAAGTCCAGAGCACCACACCGTTCTGGGCATTAATCAGTTCCATTGAAAACGCTGCTGACGCCGGTGTCTCAGCTGACATTGCGGTACCAACACGCTGCCGATATCTGGTGAGACTGGTCTCAAGAACAGCACCACAGCGGGTTGCATCCCCTATGATTTTCATCTGCATCGCCCGCCCCCCCCAGGGGTCGTCGAGTATGGCATCGAGCTGATCTTCGGTGAGCAGTTTATACTCAGTACCATCACCAAATTCCGCTGCCATGACAGAGTTCAGATAGGCTGCTCCTTCAAGCAGGGTTTTTTTACGCTCTTCAGTGAGACTGCTGCTGTCAGCCACCGGAACCATAACAGGCAGGACAGCGACACAGGTCAGTTCCGGAAAAGGGGCCAGTTCTCTGCTGTCATTATCATCGGAAACAGAACAGGCTGACACAAAAAATGTAACAATACATAGAATAGAAAAGAATTTTCCCACAGGAGACCTCTTTGGTACAATAAAATAGTGTATAGAGAAACAGGCAGGAGAGCCGAGTTGTCCACTCCCTGTTCCCTGTAAATGACCTTTTTCCTGATACCGTGACAAAATCTGCTGAGACAGGGCAGTCCATACAGATTTCACCAGTTTTCCTCTTAATGATGAACACTCACGGGTTCAGGTGTTTCTTAAAGTAGTCCCTTGGAAGATAAAGTTCCAGTAAGACTGTCAAGTTTTGCTGTTGCCTGGTTCATGGCCCGGGCAAGTCCCTTGAAAACCGCCTCAATGATATGATGGCTGTTACTGCCGTGAATCAGATCGATGTGAAGGGTCACTCCGGCGTGCTGGGCAAAGGCCCGCATGAATTCCTGCGCAAGGGCAGTGTCAAAGGTGCCAAGCTTCTGGTCAGGCACACAGGCTTCATAATGAAGATAGGGCCGATTGGAGACATCGACCACCACCCGTACCAGAGTCTCGTCCATGGGCAGGTAGCAGAGTCCGTAACGGGCAATTCCGCCTTTATCACCGAGTGCCTCGGCCACCACCTGGCCCAGACAGATGCCGATATCCTCCACCGTGTGATGATCATCCACCTCAGTGTCCCCTGTGGCCTTGACCGACAGATCAAAAAAGCCGTGCACCCCGAACAGGGTCAGCATATGATCCAGAAAGGGCACCCCGCTATCAATATCAACCTTTCCGCTGCCATCGAGCAGCAGCTTCAGGTCAATATCCGTTTCTCTGGTTGTACGCTGGATTGCACCCTGTCTCTTTTTTTCTTCAGCCATGGCTGCCTCACTAAAATAAAATACATTTGGAATTTTTGAATTAAGATAAGATTATAGCATACTTTCCACAGGCAAGACCATCTCTTTTTTCACTTACTCTTTGACTCTTTTTGTATTCCCTGATAGATTAGTTTAATTTTTCTATTGACAAGGCACACCATTCATGAGTATTTTGAATGCCGTTTTGTCAATACATGAGCGGGAATAACTCAGTGGTAGAGTGTAACCTTGCCAAGGTTGAAGTCGCGAGTTCGAATCTCGTTTCCCGCTCCATTAAAAGTTCAAAAGGTTCGACATTGTTCGGACCTTTTTTTATTATTATTTGCACCACCCCAGAGGACAATAGAAGAACATGAAAACCTATCTTACTCCGGTCAACGAGATCGAAAGAAAATGGCACCATGTAAATGCCGAAGGTAAGATCCTTGGCCGCCTGGCAACTGAAATCGCAGCCAGACTGCGTGGTAAGCACAAGCCGACCTTCTCCACCTTCATTGATAATGGGGATTTTGTAGTTGTTACCAATGCTGACAAGATTCGTCTTACCGGCAGAAAATGGGATCAGAAAAAATATTACCACCACACCGGTTATATTGGTGGAATCAAAGAAGCCACTGCAAAGGAACTTCTTGAAAAACACCCCACAGACATCCTGTTCAAAGCGGTAAAAGGTATGCTTCCCAAAAACAAACTGGGTCGCGCACAGCTGAAAAAACTGAAACTGTATGCCGGTTCCGAGCATCCCCATGCAGCACAGATGCCAGCCGATTTAGATATATAAAAAGAATTTACGAAATAACGGAGATATTCAATCATGGCTCAAGATCGTTTTTACGCCACCGGTAAGAGAAAAAGTGCTATTGCAAAGGTATGGCTCACCCCGGGAACCGGAAAAATTCTGGTTAACAAAATGACCCCGGAGAACTATTTTGGCGGAACTTTTAAAATCCACAAAATTGACAAGCCCTTCAAAGTGACGGACACCTTCGAGAGCTTTGACGTTATGGCCACTCTTCTCGGCGGTGGAAAATCTGCTCAGGTGGATGCTCTGACCCATGGAATTTCCCGTGCCCTGCTTGAGGTAAACCAGGAAAACAGAACGACCCTGAAGAAATCAGGTCTTCTCACCCGTGACCCTCGTATGAAAGAGCGTAAGAAATACGGACAGAAAGGCGCCCGCGCTAAATTTCAGTTCTCGAAACGTTAATCCGTTTTATGGTTTCAGCTCTGCCTTTTTTCTGCTGCTGCAGAAAGTAGCGCTGGCAATTATAAAACGAAACCGTTTCCGGTTTTCAAAGGGAATAACAGCTCGGCTGTTATTCCCTTTTTTTATTTGTTTTTTCTCCCCTTTATCAGGAAAAAGCCATGCAACGAGTTGCCATCATAGGAGCCTCCGGATACACCGGAGTGGAACTTGCCCGTATTCTCTGTAACCACCCTGAATTTGAACTGACCGCAGCCACCTCCCGACAATATGCGGGAAAGGCACTCTCTGAGGTCTTTCCAAATCTTCTCGGAAAGACTGATCTGATCTGCGAGAACCTCACCATCAACGAGCTCTGCGAACGGGCGGATCTCTTTTTTGCCGCTGTACCACACAAGACCGCCATGGACCTTGTGCCGCAGCTTCTTCAGGAGGGGAAAAAGGTCGTTGACCTTTCTGCAGACTATCGTCTCCGTGATGTTGCGGTGTACGAAGAATGGTATCAGGAACACTCTTCTCCAGAATTCATAGCTGAGGCAGTGTACGGTCTGCCCGAGCTCTACCGTGAGCAGATACAGAAGGCCAGACTCACAGCCAATCCCGGGTGCTACCCCACCTCCATTGTACTGGGACTTGCTCCGCTGCTGCGCAACGGCCTCATTGCCCCGGCAAGCATTATTGCCGATTCCAAATCAGGAACCACAGGTGCTGGACGGGCAGCAAATGTGGGGACCCTGTTCTGTGAAGTCCACGATGGTTTCAGGGCCTACAAGGTTGGCGGCATCCACCGCCATCTCCCGGAAATCGAACAGGAATTAAGCGCATTACAGGGAGAGGACATAAACATCTCTTTTACACCGCACCTTCTGCCCATAGCCCGTGGAATCTTAAGTACCTGTTATGCCTCCCTCACATCCGATCTCTCCGAAGAGTCCATACGAAAACTCTACCGGGACATGTATGACCGGGAGCCGTTTATACGGCTGCTTCCCCAGGGAAGCTTTCCGGCTACCCAGCATGTTCGCGGATCGAACTTCTGTGATATCGGATTTACCATAGATCATCGTACCGGGCGGATCATTATTGTTACGGCAATTGACAACATTGTGAAAGGGGCAGCCGGTCAGGCCGTCCACAACATGAACCTGATGTGCAACATTGAGGAAACAACCGGCCTTGAAGGAGCACCCTTCTTTCCCTGATCTTCAGATGCGCAATCTCAAGCTCACCATCGCCTTTGACGGTACTGATTATTCCGGCTGGCAAAGGCAGCTGAATGCACCCACCATTCAGGGTGAGCTTGAAAAAGTACTTGGGACTATCACCAATTCTCCCGTCATTCTGCACGGAGCCGGACGAACGGATGCCGGAGTGCACGCCCTGGCAATGGTGGCAAACTTTGTAACAGAGTCTTCCATTGACCGTGAAAAGCTGCTTACCGGTGCCAACTGCCTTCTTCCACCCGCCATCCGCATCCTTGAAATCAAAACTGTGGCCCCCGATTTCCATTCACGCTTTTCGACAAGCAGGAAGAGCTATATCTATGCCATTGACACCTCCCCTGTGCAATCTCCCATAACCCGCCTCTATGCAGTCCATATACCGCAGACCCTGAACCTGCATAAAATGCGGGAATGCCTCACCATGATCACCGGCAGTCATGATTTTGCCAGTTTTGAAGCATCCGGATCCAGGGACAAAAGTATTCTCAGCGGTCGCGGCAGCGTCCGGACTCTTTACCAGGCAACACTTACTGAGACAGGGAACAATTCCTTTGAATTTGAACTCTGCGGCGACGGATTTCTTCGTCACATGGTACGAAACATTGTGGGAACAGTACTGGAGGTTGGAAAGGGCAGAAAGAGCATTGAGGAGTTTTTGAAGATCCTTGGGGCCAGAGATCGCTCAAAGGCAAGTGCCACAGCACCTGCCCATGGCTTATTCCTCAAGGTGATACAGTATGAATAAACGCTGCCAGCAGTCAGTTCAGCGAGGCACATCTATCATGGCTGACTGAGCCGGCCTGTGACAGCGTTATATATTCATGAGAGAAGTTACTTCATTGCCCGGGCCACGGCCTCACACACATAATCAATATTTGAGGTGGTCAGGCCGGCAAGATTAATCCTGCCGCCGCCGACTATATATATATTGTCATTTTTCCGTAAGCTGGCCACAACATCATCAGACCATCCACTGAAAGAAAACATTCCCCGCTGTTTTTCAATAAAAGAGAAGTCTCCGTCAACACCTCGGGCAACAAGTCCTGCAACCAGGGCCTTGCGCATGTCCACAATCCTGTCCCGCATCCCTGCCAGCTCTTCAAGCCACATGGCGTGCAGATCAGGTGTATCAAGGATAATGGTGGCCACAAGACCA
>JAMOMO010000241.1 GCA_027067035.1 Desulfobulbaceae bacterium | reverse complement strand
CTCAAACAGATCCTTGGGTCCTCCATCCCTTCCGCCTCACAGAAAATTCCACAGCCTGAAGATTCCATTGCCCGACAGATCGCCATTCTGAAAGAGCGACTCCAGGAAAAGAGAATCCTCCTGGCATACTCAAAATATATGCCCGATGTTACACTGGGGGTTCGGAGTCCCGATGTGTTAAACGTGAGTGTCAATAATGAACAGAATCTCTTTCTGTATACCGGCATCACCCTGACCCTTTGGGACGGGAAAAAACGTTCACGGGATATAACCCGGCAGAAAATGGTCCTCCGCCAGATGAAGTTTAAAAACAGAGCAATCAAAAACAGCGCCTCACTTGAATGGTTCAGGGCCACAAAAGAATTTTCACTCGCCAAATCACGGAACACACTCTTTCTCTCATCCCTGAAGCTCAAAGAGATACAGATCAAAAAAAGTGAAAGTGACTACTCCAGTGGAAGCATCTCCCTCCCTGAACTGCTCAGTCTGCAGATCGACCTGCTCAGGAATCGAATCAAGGCCATCGGAAAAAATCATTCCACCAATCAGGCGTGGCTGAAACTTCGCCACCTCTCCGGTCAACTCCTCAAAGATACCTTAAACATCTCTTTTATGGACAGCAGCCATGAATAAATTCACGTGCCTCATCATTTTCTCCATTCTCTTTCTGCAGCTGCCCCCTTCACCTGCCGCCGCAACAGACAACGGCCCCGGCAGTCAGGAGTATCCAGAAAATCAAACAATTATCTTCGAAGGAAAAGTTTCATGCCCGTTAACACGATCAGTATTCATGCCCTTCCCCGGAATATTCACCGACATACGAATTAAACCGGGAGCACTTGTGGAAAAAGATGAGCTCATTGCCCTCTATATCCTGGACGAAAAAAAGGCTGTTCAGATTGGCAGAAGTCTTCTTTTCAAAGAAATAGATGACCTGACACGCCACCAGGGAATAGAAGAGGAAAAACTCGCCGAACTCGAAAGACGGGAGCAGGAACTCAAGGAACTGGTACAGGACGGACTTGCGTCCACACAGCTTATGGATAAACTCCAGGCAGAACTGAAACTCACAAAACGCTATCTCAAAGTACTTGAAAAACGATTCCGGCAGGCAAAAGTCTTTGCAGAAAAAAGCCTCAATAACATGAGGGACACCCTTGGAGATGACAGCCTGGAACCCGGACAAATCCCCAATATTGTCAGGTTGAAGGCTCCTATATCCGGCAGGGTACTCTCCCTGCATCCCCAACTGAAAAAGGATGCCCTTCTCCCCGGGAGATCAGTCATTGCCACAATCGGAACAATGGAAACCATGGTTATCAATTCCTTTGTCTACGAAAAAGATGTGGTTCACCTGCATCCCGGCACCCAGGCGATTTTTTACCCGGACTCCCTCCCGGAAAAGACATTCCCCGCCACCATCACACGGGTAAACTGGATTCCAGTGAGTCAGGATCCCAATCTGCCATCGTATTATCAGGTGGAAATACAGGTGGATAACAGCAGCATGGCACTGAGACCGGGATTTAAAGGACGAGTGGAGTATAAGCCACCGACCGATTAATCCAGTCAAGTACGGACCCCATGTCACCGATAAAAGACAAGACCCTCCCGGATTTTTCGCTGAAAAGCATCGTCTCACGATCAGCGGCACTCATCGGCAGCAAAACCGTACAGGACAGCCTTCTGTCAATACTTTTCATCTGGCTGGCCCGGACTGATCAGTCCGGCTACGGTCTCATCATGCTGGGACTGAGCAATGTTATACTGCTTCGTTCTCTGCAGAGTATGGGGCTGGACAACTACACGCTCAGGGAGCTTTCCTCATCATCTGGAGACTCAGATCATACCGGCTCACTGCTGCGGCAGATGACCATGACCAAGGTCTTCATCTCCTGCGGGGCAATTCTTATCTTCCTCATCTTTTCCCTGGTTATAAAACAGTGGCCCCTCCACCAGGTGCTGGTTGTTCTCATTCTCCTGCTCAGCCAGAGTTTTGAAGGACTTGCCAATACTTTTTTCAACATTTTCAGAGCCGAAGGAAAGGCTGTCAACGAAGGCGTCTGTCGAACAGCTCCCAATATCATTGCATTCCTTTATGGTTCAATATGCCTTTTCTTCCACCTGGACATTCTCCTCTTCTCCCTCCTGTTCCTGATCAGCGGTGGTCTCAAACTGAGCACCGCAATAATCGGAGCCAGAAAACTCTCCTTTTTTTCCCTGAAAAAAAACTCCGGCTCCCATATTCACAAAAAGGCTGTTCTGTCCCTGGGAGTCATCTCCGGGGTATCTTTTCTGGGATCATTCTACAATGAAATTCAGATATTCTGGATCCGTCAATATCATGGCTTCAACGAAGTTGCCATATACAAGGTTGCATCGGATGTCACAGGGTCGCTCTGCGGAATCGTGGCAAATCTCATCATAGGAGCAGTTCTTTTTCCACAGCTGGTCAAAGCAGCAGCCGGCAGGGAAGACCATTTTCGGGAAGCAGTACAGTCTTTTTTTAAAAAAATCATTCTGTTCGGCAGTGCTATTTCGGTCTTCCTGGCTTTCTTCGGCGGCAGGATAGCTTTGCTTATATATGGAGAAAGCTATGCAGCATCCATAGCCCTGATTCCGTACTTTGCGGCAGCTGCGCTGTTCTCCTTCATCAACAATTATATAATCTTTGTTCTGCTGGCCATGGGGCAGGAAAGAAAGCTGCTCCTCTTTTCTGCTGTTCCTGCGGCAATAAGTATCCTGATGGGACCAACCCTTATCCTCAAGACAGGTCCTTTAGGCGGAGCACTCTCTCTGTTGTGCTGCAGAGCCATCCTTTCAGTCATCCTTGTCACATATCTTCAGAAGAGACTGCACTTCCTTCAATTCACTGAATTGATGAAAGTGGCCGGATACTGGATCACGGCATCCGCAGTCTTTCTCATTCCTGAGCAGCTTTTCAACCTGTACCTGTCGGGCACCCTGCTGCTGCTCATCTATCTCCTCCTGGCCTGGTGGGACTGGAGGCGAACAGGCCTGAAATACGGGTAACCCGCTGAACCAGGCGGGCACTGCCCCGAACTTATCCGCAGGACAGTAACGGGGAGTTCGAGACCAGGTGACTGCCTGCGCGGCAGGGAACTATGCTGTCCACCGGGAATCATTCTTCCCTTCAGATACCATTTCCAGGATGGATCCGGCCTTCTATTATACTTTCCGTCAAGCGGACACAATCCTTCACATCATGACTCGCCACAACGCTCTCCCGTGCCTTTTCCCCAATCACAGTTCGCAAGTTCCCGTCCTTCAGCAGCATACAGGCTGTCCGGGCAAACGCATCAAGCTCTCCCGGCGATACCAGAAACCCGTTTTCGCCATGCCTGATAATCTCCGGGACACCGCCGACACTGCTGGCCACCACCGCCACACCACAGGCCATGGCCTCAATGAGAATGTTTGGTGAGCCTTCATTTCTGGAAGACAGGAGCAGCACCCAGCTCTCCTGCAAAAAGCTTCTCACATCAGCGGTACCAGGCAGGAGAGTGATATGATCTGTCAATGACTGCTCCCGAATGAACTGCTCCAGCTGTGGTGCCAGTCTGCCGTTTCCCGTCACCACCATCCTGGCACCGGGAATTTCTCTCAGCACCAGCTGAAAAGAGCGAAGCGCTGTCAGAGGATCTTTTACACTCTCCAGCCTGCCGGAAAACAGCAGCAGGGGCCGCGGGGATTTCTTTTCGGCTGACGGGCGGAAATAACCTGTGTCCACACCGTTTTTTACAACAGAGATACGTTCAGGTCTGACCTTGTGACAGGATATCAACTTTTTCTTTATCGATCCCGCATTGCAGATAATATGTGATGACAAGGGCCAGAGAATTCGTTCCCACTGTTTTGCCTGCATACTCCGACAGCTGGAAATCACAACCGGAAGACCGAGCAGTCTGCCGAAAATTCTGGCCCAGATATTGGGCACAACCGTCAGAGAATAAAGAACCGCAGGACGATGACGGGCAAGACCAAGGAAGAGACGAAAGAGAGCAAACGGGCTGACGCTGTCTGCTCTGCTGAGCCACTTCACCCTGACCCCTGTCCGTTCCACAAGCTGTACCATATCCATTCCCCCGCGCAATACCCAGAGCTCGGGACTGAACAGTCCTCTGTTGAGGTGCTGCAGAAGATTGACGGTATAGCGTTGCGTACCACCAAATTCCAGGTCCTGCAGAACAAGAATAAGTTTATAAGGAGGAGATTGTCCGGTCATTGTACTGACAAATAGCGTTCCTGTTTTTTGAAGGTCAAAGAAATGATCAGGCAGTCAGAAGGGCAAGTACTTTTTTATGGTTTCTTTCCGTGTCAAACATTTCCAGTACCCTTTTGTGCCCATGTTCCGCCATCTTCAGTGCCTTCTGCCTGTCACCAGTATACATCACAATGGCATCTGCAAGGGCAAAGGGGTCTCTTTCCGGAACCATACGTCCCGTAACTCCATCTTCAATCAGTTCAGGGATACCCGATACAGGGGTGCTGATTATCGGTACAGCATGAACCAGGGCCTCCATCAGGGCATTGGGAATACCATCCCTGTCACCGGAAGAATGGATAACACATGGCATCACAAAAATATCAGCATTCCTGTAATAATCAGGCATTTTTTCATACGGCTGGAAACCACAGAAGGTCACATGGGACTCAAGCTGCAGCGACCTGTGGAGCCGTGTCAGTTTTCCACGACAGGGGCCGTCACCCACAATCTTCAAACTGAAATCAATTCCCTGCTCCTTTAACAGGGCCGCTGCCTGCAACAGGTATTCATATCCTTTTTTTTCCACCAGCCGCCCCACCGCCAGCAGGCGATAAGGTGCTTCCATGAGAACCGGGTTTTTTTTCTCTGCTGCCATGGAAAGTCCATTGTACACAAGGTGGAGTTTTTTGGGAGAACAGGAAGTCAGGCTGTGTAAAAAGCCGATATTATACCGGGTGTTACTTCTGACAAAACAGGCATCCCTGGTCTTTTCGTGGATCAGACTGTCGGGAGGATGGATATCCCAGGCGCGTATGGTAAAACTGAAGGGAATATCGGTGAGTCGAAAGATGAGCCAGGCTGCGGTGGCACAACCGCTGGCCCAGGGGGCATGGATATGCTGTACCTTTTCCTTCTCAAAACGATATGCCAGATAAAACCCGCACAGGCAGGCCCAGAGATTCTCAGCCGTCTTTTCAAGTCCTTTCCATCTTCTGCACAGGATCAATCCGGCCAGACGCCCCGTTTTAACCGGAGAGCGCAGCAACCAGTATAAAACAAAAAATGGCAGTATCCCCGTCCACCACACACCCAGGCGAACGATTTTTCCATGATAAGACAACATCTCCCGGGACAGATCCTTTTTCCATCTGCCATACAGCGTATAAACGGATACCGGCAGGCCATAGCTGAGCAGGTTTTTCACTTCGCTGAAGATAAACGTCTCTGACGACTTGGGAAACCAGAGTAGAATATAGGCGGTTTTGGGTAATTCTTTTTCAGACACCAGCAGCAACCTCAAAAGAAGTGGAACGGCTAAGACGCACAGGATTACACTCCTTCCACGACCATCTTCACTGAAACCGGGAAATCATTATACGTGCAACAGACTCCATCTCCATCAAATACTCACGGATTCAGGATTGTGACAAAAAAATGTTCTGGCAGATCACTATCTATATAGTATGCTGATACTATTGTAAAGATAAAGACCCGGACAGGCCAATCGTTCCCTCTATCCTCCAATATCAATACCGAGAAGAAACCACCATGAACATCCTGCTCATCTATCCCGAATTACCCCTTTCATTCTGGAGCATGCCCCAGGCAATTCAATTCGGACCGGCAAAGGCACTTTTTGCACCTCTGGGACCACTCACCCTGGCCGCCCTTTTCCCGCAGGACTGGCATACCAGCTTTGTTGACCTGAATATCACATCAATCAGGGAAAACGAGTGGCAAAAGGCGGACATTGTCATGATTTCCGGGATGTTTGTTCAGGCAGAAGGCTTCAGGAAGATTATCAATGAGGCGAAACAGAGATCAAAAATAACCGTTGCCGGAGGCCCTTATCCAACACTCTGCGCAGATGAGCTCATTGAAGCCGGATGTGACTACGTGGTCTGCGGAGAGGCTGAAAATGCCATCACACCACTCATGAACGCCCTGGAATCCGGAGAGCGGGGAAAGATTATCACGATGGACAGCAAACCGGACCTGACAACAACTCCCATCCCCCGCTATGATCTGATCAATGTTTACGATTACCAGTCATTTCTCATCCAGACCACCCGTGGCTGTCCCTTCAGCTGTGAGTTCTGCGACATTGAGGGGCTCTATGGAAAACAGCCCCGCTACAGAAAACCTGAGCAGATCATAGAAGAGCTGGATTACATATTCCAGCAGGGAATCAGGGGGATTGTCATGATCGCAGACGACAACTTCATAGCCAGCAAGAAAAATGCAAAAGCTATCTGCCGGAAGATCATACAGTGGAACCAGGAGAATGGATCGCCTTTTGACTTCCTGACCCAGACATCAGTGAACCTCGGTCAGGATATGGAGATGATCGACCTGATGACTGCCGCCAACTTCAGTGCAGTCTTCATTGGAATTGAATCCCCTGACGAAGAGATTCTCAAGGCAAGCAACAAGCATCATAATGTAAACAGCCCTCTCCTGGAATCCATTGAGAACATAAAGAAAAACGGCCTTTCCATCATCGGCAGCATCATCATTGGTTTTGACAATGAGAAGAAAGGTATCGGAAAACGGATCTGCGAATTTGTTGACAAAACCAGTATCTCAAGCATTATGCCCAATATACTCTGTGCCCCGCCGGGCACAAAGCTCAAGGAGCGGCTCCAGCGGGAAGGGCGCTTACACGAGAATATTACCCGGAACATGACTGGCAATGCATATTTCACACTCCCGAACTTCACACCGGACAGACCGCTGGAAGAGATCATTGAAGAATACATCGAGATCTGGGAACATCTCTATTACCCGCCCAACTTTTTCAAAAGATCCTATGACTTCTGTCTGGCCATGCGACCGACCAGAAAAACCATGGCCATCGAAAAGGGAACTCCCGTTCAGCAGTCCACGGTCCCCAGGGCACGTCCCTGTTTCAGACAACAGACAGGTGACATACTTCGCTTCCTCTTCCATGTCTGGAAACATGGCATTGCTGCACCCCACAGAGTTCAATTCTGGAAACAACTCCACGGGATGAAAAAACAGAATCCCAGTCGTTTGAAGAAATATATCATCCACTGCATCAGAGGTGATTTCCACATGGATATCGTAAAAACAATCCGCCGTGACACCTATAAACTGCTTGCCGAATATAAGAAGGAAAACCCGAATCCGTAAGCGTTCATCACCGAAGCAGACCTTTTCTCAGCAAATTTTCATCACGGATACAGAAAGGCGTAACCGGAAAATCTGCCGCTTACGCCCGTTTTGAGAGTAGCCCCAGGAGAACAGCTGCAAACTCATCCTCCGGCTCATAGGGAAGCAGGTCCTGTATCATTTCAAAAGAGCGCTGTCCCATCTCCTGCCACTGCTCCCGTTTCTGCCAGGCCCGCTCCAGTGCTTCATCCAGGGATTCAGAGTGTGCCGCCCCTGCCACAAAACCGGTCTCACCATCTTTGACAATCTCCTTCATACCGGCAACACCTGTCACAACAGCAGAACGGCCACAGCACATCGCCTCAATAAGGGTCAGCGGCAGGCCCTCCATCCGTGAAGCCATTACCAGCAGGTGGTTCTGCGCCCAGACCTCTTCCAGATTTGTGGAATAGCCCCGAAAATGAACATTCTTCAGGCCCAGATATTCACTGTAGCAACGCAGGGATTTCTCCTGCGCCCCGACACCATAGAGATTCAGATGCAGGGGCCGCTGTTTCCACTTTTCCTGTGCCAGCACATCAAAGAGTATATCATGCCCCTTGTGGATGGGTACCAGCATGGCCGGCAGTGCCATGTGATAGCCCTGCGCTGTCTGTGGATAGGGCTGGATTGATCGTGAAACTGTTATGGGGTTTCTGATAATGGCGGAATGTATCATATCCATCCCCAGCTGTCTGCTCACCATATCCCTGTTCCCTCTGGAAACAAAATAATTTACGGCGGCATTCCGGTATCCCTTTCGGTAGCATTCGACTTCGCTGTTTTCAGGCCACTGAAGCTCCGAAGCCAGGTGAATCACGTTGACATAAGCTACCCCTGACTCCCGGCATATTTCCATCCAGTCTCCACCCTCAAAACTCTTTCCCATGGAATGGACCACGAGATCCGGTGAAATCCTCTCCAGCAATGCTTTCCTCCGGGCAGGAACCGACCTCAGAAACCGCGATTTCAGGTATTCAAGGGGGGTGGCGGGATACATGGGGAGATCGTAGATCAATCCACCTGATTCGGCAATTTCCCGAATATGAGCGGGTACGGACGGCCACTTCCTTGCAATAACTGCAACATCAACATCCCTGTTCCTGCGCTTCAGTGAAACAGCAGTCTTATACCAGAGGACTTCGCTGCCCCCCCATGGGGTATGGATGTTGGAAGAAATAAAAAGAATGCGTTTCATGCTGGTATCCTGAGATAAATCCGTTTACTATTGCTGAGAGTTCCATTCATGAATCAACAGTGAGCCATCCACCCATGACGTCCAGCAGAAAAAAAAGCCTCATTCATTCCCTGCAGATCATCTCTCTGTTCATTCTGGGAACAGGGGCCGGACTGCTCCTGTGGAATAAAATTCTACTCCCTTTTCACAACCCCGACAAGATCACCGGCCCGCTCAGCCTGATGGAGTTCAATCCCAGCAATGATATTTTTCGTTTCATCAGCTTTGTTGCCATTCCGTCACTGCTGCTCTTCATGTTTCAGTTATCCGGCCGGGCAATCCCATTCGTCGGACGGCCGGACACCGGAAAACATCCGCCGGCACCGATGTTATCTGTATGGCTTCTGATTGCGGCCAGCCTGCTGCTCTCCCTCAACACCCCGACCTATCATGCCAGCGGGCCATTTGACACCTTCCATGAAGGTGAAACACTGGGATCGGCCATGTCCCTTCTGGAAGGAAAAAAGCCATACAAAGATGTTCTCTTCTCCCATGGCGTCTTTTACGACCCGCTTCGCACCATAGCGGCCACAAAGCTCTTTGGAGAATCCATAGGGGCAACCAGGGCTCTGACATCTTTTCTGAAAATTCTTTCGTTCCTGTTTCTGGCCATCCTTATCCTTCGCCTCTTTAACGGCAACGGGACCTGGGCACTGCTCTGTTTTTTTATCCTGTTCCTCCTCATCCCCAGAGAGACTTTCATAGTCCTGCCAAGGGATCTGATCACCTTCCTTTACCTGATCCTTCTCACCCGTGTCAGTGATTCTTCAGGACAGGGCGCAACCGGAACACAAGCTGCAGTTAATGCTTTTCTTCTGGCAGCCATTCCCCTCGTCACCTTTGGCATCAGCATTGACCGTGCCTTTTACCTCACAGCACTCTACATCCTGCTTTTTCCCATTCTCCTTGGTGTCTTTTTCAGGAAAAAACCATGGAGGATGACCTTTGTTACAGCAAGCATCCTTGGACTGCTGGCTGGCGTGCTTCTGCTGCTCATACTGCTCCAGGGGGCTGTCACGGATTTCGTGGATTTTGTATTTATCCATATGCCGAAAACCAAGGAACTGGCCGACGGCCTCCCCTATCCTCTCTTGCAGCCCCGCTTCCTGACCATGCTTCTTCTGATAAGCGGCCTCTGTTTCTGGCTCACGGGAAGCTGCCTTTCACAAAGAGTATCTCACAGAAACCGCTGGCTGCATTTTCTTTTTTTCTGTAAAAAATATTTCAATGCAATCGCACTTTTTTTTCTTGCTGTCTTCTGCTTCAGAAATGCACTGGGCAGATCAGACGAGGAACACCTTGCATACAGTACACTCCTTCCCATACTCCTTTTTCTCTACATCACAATCCACTTTTATCTCAGCAATCACATAAACAGAGCAGCATACAGAGTTATAACGCTGGCCATGCTCATCACAGCTTCTCTCTACACACTGCAGTCCCTGTATACAACGGTTTCAAGTGACAGTGTGCTGGAGGAGAACTTTCCCATTCACAGACAGGACCGTGAATTCATCCCACCTGAATACACGGCCACCATTTCGTTTCTTAAGAGCAGCTTAACCGGTGACCAGAAGTTCATAACACTCAGCAATGAGGCTTCATGGTATTATTTTCTCAAGCAGGCCAGTCCGACCCGCTTTCCCCTGGTCTGGTTCGCCCTCTCCCAGAAGAACCAGAAACAGTTCATCAACAGTATGGAACAACAGAACATTCGTTTTGTTCTGTACAGAAACAGGCACTGGGCCAACACCATTGACGGAATACCCAACAGTGAGCGCCTCCCCATTCTATTTGACTATATTTCAAAACACTACCATCCTTTGACCAATATGGACGGTAACGAAATCTGG
>JAMOMO010000240.1 GCA_027067035.1 Desulfobulbaceae bacterium | reverse complement strand
CTCAAGTCTCTCTTCAGAAAACTGTTCCCTGTCCCAGAATGTAACATTGTTCTCTATGGAATCATTAAATATCACAGGATCTTGCGTCACATAACCAAAATTAGACCGCAGGCTTTCCTTATTTAAGTCAGAATATTCCTTCCCATCAATTTCAACAAGTCCCTCAGTAGGGTCCAGTAAGCCCACCAGGATATCCACCAGTGTGGTCTTCCCTGATCCGGATGGACCGGCCAAGCCTATACACATCCCCTTCTCAACCTGAATATTTATGTTATCAAGTACCTTGTCGCTATCAAAAACATAACTCACCCCCGACAGACTTATTTGGTCCCTGAAACCTTCTATCTGGTCACCGCCCATTAACTCTGAATGCAGTTTCAGCTGTTTTTCAGCCTCTTCCAGAACCACAATACTGCCTGATTTACTGATAAATGCCTGCCAGACCGACTGCAGACTCAGTATCATTCCCATACTTTTGGCTATGAGTGCCAGCGGAACGATCAATTCGGTAATTTTAGCACCATTGAATTCAACCATGAATGCCAGGGAACCGACAAGAACAACTATTTTAAAAAAATCAAAAGTGGTGATTGTGAAGCTGTCATACACCCTGCTCTTAAAATTCAGGTTCCTGCTCCGTCGTAATACGGGAAACAGATGCTTCAAATAGTGCGAGGCATGCGAAGTAGCCTTCAGATATTTATAATTACTGATAAATTCGATAAGAATATTGTGAGTCTCTGCATTTACCTGAGTAATACTGTAGGAAATCTTTGCCACAGCATGTCGTATTTTTTTATAGGTGAGATTTAACACCAGTCCAACCAGCAGCACCACAACCGTCAATTGCCAGTTAACAATGAATGAAAAGGCGAGATAAGCAAGAAGATTACAGGAGAACACAACCACCTGGGCAAGTTTTTTAAAACAGGCAACCACAGTGACCACCTCCGTGGTCAGTAAATTGTTCAAAAAACCGATTTTTGTGGTGGTGTAATATCTGTAGGTCATATTGCTGTAGGCCACAGCATTTTTACGTTTCAGATGCTCCCCCAGCCAGGTGGTTATATAGGAACTCACCACCTGTTGAGAAAAACTGAAGAGAAACTTTATGAAAAATATGATGAGAATGAAGACAAGGACCGTCCTCACACTTGGTTCAATACCGGTAAAAGAAAACAGCCAGTATATGAGCCTGGAAACCACATCGTTGCTCACCTCTCCGGTGAAATCCAGTGATATTAACGGGACCAGTGCCGTTATTCCCAGCCCATCCAGACCCGCAGCAGCAACGGACAGGATCAGGAAGAGATAGATTTTCCCGCCGGCCTCACGCTTAAAGTACTGGAAATAATGAAAAAATGACATTTTCATAATAATATTTTACTGTTTCCTCATTTTCTTCTCTTCCTGATGAGGAAAATGGAAACATCATAGAGACAGAAGAGATAGAAAATCAGATCATGTATCCGGGTTATTCGTGTTCTTTTCAGACAATATCGTATAAACCAGCGGGTGCCGCAAGAGAGGTACGTTCCCTCCACATCGGCCAGGGTAAATGTGGCCGAATAGCTGTTTATCCGCCCATAGAGATCATAGGATTCATTTTCCCAGTCGATTCCGTCAGCCGATTCACCAAGCCGGGATGCTATGGCTGTGAAAAGCTTTTTTTTCTCGGGACTAAACAGGGATTCAAAATCAAGATGCATACCGGGACAGCTTCCGGTCTTTGCCTCATAATGAAGATATCTGCTGCGCAGGGCATGAAGAAGAATAATACGCCACCGCCGCGATCCGGAGAAATACTGAGACATGACCGACTCCACCCAGCCGACGAAATCACGATGCATATGGATAAAAACAACATCTTCAAACTCATCCACATACGCCTTACACAACTTCTCCGTGGGATACTGATCAAAATAGGTGGTATATTCTATATGTTTCCCGGGTTCAGAGCGGTCCTGCTTATACACAATTGCCTGTGCATACACATTCCTCGCAGTTTCATACAGCTCAGAAAGAGTGGCATAATCTTTTTTTTTTAGCTCAGCCATCTCCTGCTCTATCTTTGAACTGTCGATAACTGACAGAGCCGGACCGGCATCCCTGTCAACCATACTCACCCCGCCCATCTTTACTTCTCGACTCTGGGACGTGTAGGTTTTAAGAAAGTTCTCCTTCAGACGATCCA
>JAMOMO010000239.1 GCA_027067035.1 Desulfobulbaceae bacterium | reverse complement strand
ACCTTCTCGATAGTACACACCTGAAGGCATATTGCCTTGCCCCGACAGGGCGTCAACCAACCCCTTCAGTGAAAAATCATAATCTCCACCGGTCATGATAAAATCAACCGGGGACTCCTGAAGAGACTCTTCCGGCATGGCGGTCACATGGTCGCCCATGAGCACTATTTTAATATCCGGTGAGATCTTTTTTACATCCCGGATGATAGACCAGTGCAGCTTAATGACCGGGGTCTTACTTTCCAGGACAAGAAGATCCGGCCGCTCAGTTTCAACGGTGCCCAGAAAATGGTCATAGGAGAGGTGTTCGGCAATACCGTCATACCACAGGACATCATACCCGGCATTATTGAGGAGCGTAGCCGCATATGCAGGGACAAGAGGGTAAATGTAGGAACCGATGCTCATCCACTGAAACTGACGATTCTGGGTGAGCATGGGGCTTCCTTTCCCCTGCAGTTCGGGGTACCCGATCATTATTTTCATAGTCACATAACTCCAAGCTCCCCTGCAATGGGCAGCAAGACTGATTGGTATTCAAATGTACAACAGGAGGGGCTACCGACAAACCGGGTGCCCGACAATACAACCAGGTAGTGATACGGTCGGAACAGGTAGCGTAGACTCCGGATATTCAGCTGGAAAGAACATGTACCACAGGCCATCATAGCAAAAGTGCACCGAATAACAAAATAGTTATATAAAAATTTGCACTAAGAAACACCCGCTCCCAGGAATACTGTACGGGAAGAGGTAAACTGCTTTAAAACGATAAAAAAGAGAAAGATGAAAAAAAGCGCGTAGAGAAACCAGAACTGCATTTGTGGGTAAATTGGTATCTTCAGAATATCGGTAATGGACAGCGCATTAGTAGTGCTCTCCTTCATCGTGTATTGCAATGACGATTGCAATACACGATGAAGGAGAGCAGATAGGGATATGCTATTGTCCGGCACTTTCTTATAATGAAGTCTCCGACTGGTCGCTGCGCTGAGCGCATGGCGAAGAGCCCGCTAAGAAGAAAAAAAGCCGGCATATGAAAAGCGTAAATCCAGCCATCTATCAGATGGTAGATAGTTTCATTACGCCAAATGCCGTTGTTGTACATAGCCTGCCAGACATGACCCACGACCACAAGGATTATTAACACCCCTTTAGCGATGTCAATATACGCTGCACGTTGAAGGCACCCCGGTCTAACATTTTTTTCGATATCGAGCCTGCCACTTCTTTCACTTTGTAAAAAAACTCAAAACCCTGTCACAGAGCCCAGGCTGCCTGGAAATAAAATCAAACAGGAAGATTGGGCTACCGTGGAGTTTCCGGATACCGCTAAACAGAGAATAGGCCGTTTCGCAAAAGAGAAACAAGCCCACATCGCCGTAGGTCAACAAGGGTTAAATCCTGGTGCCTGCCGGTTATTTCAACACGGGGCAAGCAGTTCAAATGACGCCGATTAGCACGAGAAATAGTCCCTTCGCGAACCGTGGTCATGGTATGGAAGCCACATTCTGCCGCCAGAGAAAATTCCCGTGTGCCGGCCTCTTCTCGTGAGCCGAAAGGATAGGAAAAATGGAGCACTGGTTGGCCGATCTTTCCTTCCAGCCGTTTCTTTGACGTTTCTATCTCCCAGTGCACCTGATCCGCAGTCAGTTGTTTCAAATTATAATGGTGCACGGTATGCGCGCCGATGGTGACCAAAGGGTCGTTGGCAAGCTCTATAATCTGATCCCAGCTCATCTGCTGATCCTCATAATCCCGGGCATTCATGGAGTACGGGGTAAAGACAGCCCCAATAACCTCTTCCACCTGCTCGGAAGGAACGGAGAGCAAAAGCGCCCGGATTGTATCATAGGCGGTTTCCTTGTCTGCTGAACCGGTTGTCGGAATGGTATAGTTTTTCTCTTGATAGCAAAACTGCACGGGATCATGCTGCAGGACCAGATCTTCAAGCATATACCACCAGAGAATACTCTTCCTGTCAGGAAAATCGGTGATGACATACACGGCATAGGGAAGCTGGTATTTCTTAAAAACAGGATAGATGACCTCAAAAGCATCTGCATAGCCGTCATCAAAGGTAAAACAGACGAACGGGCGACCTGCTGTTCCTGTGAGCCGTTCATAAACCGTATCCAGAGAGACGACCTCGTATCCTCTCTTGAGAAAAAAATCTATGAGTTGTTCCAGAAATT
>JAMOMO010000238.1 GCA_027067035.1 Desulfobulbaceae bacterium | reverse complement strand
CATATCTCTTGCATAGTATGCCATGGGGGCTCCATCTTCCGGACAACTGTCCCGCATCCCCCAAAGCATCATTTACATTACACAGTTTCTTATCTGCAGAAGCAGGTATGTATTCAGGTCAACAACCCAGGGAAAGGTCATGAAAAGGATACTTGTAGTTGATGATGAAGAAGACATGCTCTGGATGTTACAGAGAAAACTCAACAAAAACATGTCCAACGTCAAGATCCTTGCTGCACATTCCGGGGAAGAGGCTCTGAAAATCCTTGCCGCAAACAGGATCAATCTGGTCATAACCGACATCAATATGCCCGGCATTAACGGCCTTGATCTCCTCATTGAGATCAAAAACAGCTACCCGGAGACAGGTGTCATGATCATGACCGCCTACCCTTCAGGGGCCTATAAAGATAAGGCCATGATGAACGGCAGCCTGAGATTCATTGAGAAACCTTTTGACATCCATGACCTGCGGGAGCAGGTACGGGAAGTACTCTCAAAAGATGAACACTTTCGCGGTGTCGTTGACGGTATAGAACTTATAGACATTGTACAGTTCAATGGACTCTCGAAATCCACTTCCGTCCTGAAGGTGAAGACGGCAGACTCTGAGGGAATGATCTTTTTTAAGGATGGCGCGGTCATCCATGCAATGTGTGACCAGGTAACAGGAGAAGAGGCATTTTACAAAATAATAGCCTTTCAGGGTGGCACAATTGAGAACATGCGAGGGGTGGAATCTCCCATGGAAAGCATTGGAAAAAACATCGATGCCCTGCTCATTGAAGGAGCGACCAGAACCGACCATTCCAACATCGAGACAGAAAAAGCTGAGCAGATCATGGCCCTGAAGGCAGCAAAGGACCATGGCGCTCAGGATGATGTGCCAGGACCTGTCAACATCCAGTCCCTTGGCAAAGAACAACAAACCTGTGAGGAGGAAGAAATGAATAAAATAGAAGAAATCCTGTCTGAATTTACAAGTATTGACGGTGTTCATACCGCATGTCTGGTTGGAAGAGACGGTTTCATTCTCAACCATATTGCACGACAGAATGTTGATCCTGAAATGGTGGGAGCCATCGCTTCCAGCGGGTTCGGTTCCGCATATTCAATGGGAGGGCAACTGGGTCAGGGTGATTTGACCATGACCATGATTGAATATGAAAACGGGCCGGTGATGTTTGCCCCGGTGGGTGCTGAGGCATTTCTCGTTATTGTTGCCGACAAGGAAACCAATCTGGGCTGGGTTCGGCTGTCCATCAAAAAGAATTCACAGACCATTGCCCAGAACGTCTCTCTGTGAACAGATGTACCACTGATATCGTTTCACTAACTTTCCAACAAGAAGGAGCAGCATGCCATGGAAAAGGGAAAAATACTCGACATTGCTCATATCAGTTTTCTCGATATGATTAAATCCATCATTACTCTGAGCGGTCCCGCAAGTGCCAAAGGGATACTCATTCGAAATGCCCTGGCTACCGCGGAAAAGACGGAAGAAGTCGATTATGCATCTTTTGAGGAGTTCATTAATGCCATCGAGGATTCCAGCAACCCGATAACCCGGATTGAAGGAAAGGCTACGCATTGCGGAGAGATGGTTTTCGGCCTGCAGAAATGTCCATTTGAGGCCTCAATCAACAATTACAAAGAGGTTTTCAATGAAATGCCGGATGGATACACCGGTTTCACCACCGAATTCAATAAAAGCAGCCCCATTACAAACAAATACAGAGTGGGCGAAGGGGCCGGAGTCAGTCCGTTCTGCTCCGTGCATCAACCGTTGCGTTCGGCCATTGCAGATAAAATAAGGATCGGTGGTAAAAAGATTTCCATCTCACAGCTGGGCTGCAAGTCTTCCACCGGGGTCAAGGGTATTGCCAGGAAATGGCTCGACGAAACCGGCGTTAACCAGGACACGGTGGATGAGATTCTGGACAGCAATATGTGCTGCTACCATATCACAATAGAGGAGAGTTAAGCCTCACAGGAGGCATGCTGCAGCTGAAAAAGCCACACCCATACAGCAATGACGGCCCGGATCAACCGGACCGTCATTGCTGTCAGTCCAGGTAGTTATCTGCCAGAAAAGACGCAAATTTCTGAAACTGGCCATCATATTCCGCCATAACCATCCGCGCCATGCCAAGCCATGAGCCCCTGGTCATCATAAGAAATATAAAAAAGGGCTGG
>JAMOMO010000237.1 GCA_027067035.1 Desulfobulbaceae bacterium | reverse complement strand
ATGACCTTCAGCGGATAACCTTTGAAGAGTTCCATGGCCACCGGATAATCTGTTCCGGGACCACTTCGTACGTTAACATTGTCTTTTTTGACACTCACTGTCTCTGCGCAGAGCAGGGAGGGTGTAAGGATGAGACTAAAAATCAGAACTGCAGCCTTAAGGGTTGGGGAAGAGAAATTCATAGTAATCCTGATAGCTAATAATGGATGTTGAAATTACCTGTATACGCTCTAATGATAATATGTATACTAAAAAAAAAATCATAGTACCACTGCTTTTTGACTGGAACTGAGATGATTTTAAACTTTAGCTTTGGCCACAGGCGTGATACAAAAAAGATACTGACAAGGAAGCGCCGACTTACTTAGCATGGGCGTGATTTCATTAATCTCTGCGAGGATGTTCTCTCAATGAAGTTGTTTTCTGCCGGCAAAACGGCTGTCATCATCATTATTGTCATATTCATCTCTCTGACACTTCCGCTGCCGCAGACAGTAGAGGCTGAATCATATATGTCCATGGCCCGGAAATATTATTACGGCGATGGTACTCCGAAGAACATGGAGAAAGCCCTTGGCCTTTATCTGAAGGCTGCCGAGTCGGGAAATGTTGATGCCATGTTTATTGCCGGTGGCATGTATATGCGGGGACTGGGGACAAAGGTGAACCGGGCAGAGGCCTTCAAGTGGCTCTATAATGCAGCAATTAACGGCCGCAGCTCAAAAGAGTCGGAGCGAATTCTTGCTGAGTTTTTCATCACCGGACAAAATGCGCCGCAAAACTATGATGAAGCGCTTCGCTGGTATGAAAAGGCAGCCAAACGAGGCGACCTTGAGGCTCAGAGTGAACTGGGCTTTTTCTATTTTACCGGAAACCTGGTTGAAAAGGATTACGTCAAGGCTAGAAACTGGTTTGAAATGGCAGCCAGAAACGGCTATCCCATGGCACAGTACAACATGGGGATTCTCTGGTACACCGGCAATGGTGTGGAGACCGTTGATATGGTCAAGGCCTATGCCTGGTTCAGCCTTGCCGCAGCAAACGGCAACAGCAGTGGCGAGGTAGCCAGGCGTTTTCTTGAGACAAGGCTTTCCAGGGAAGAGCGGATTGCCGCCCAGAAGCTGTCAAAAGATCTGTATATGGAGATCAAACGCCTGAAGAGGTGAGGGGTGGCTTTTGGAGGAAACCCTGGTGAAATCCCTTACTGTCAGTTGGAAAACATTTGTCACGGATTGATGAGGGTATCGGCGATGGGAAGGAGAAGCGAGAAAGTGGTTCGCTTTCCGGGGCCATTCTCCGCCCATATTTTTCCATTATGATCCAGGACTATCTGCCTTGATATGGCAAGGCCGAGTCCTGTGCTTCCGGCACCTGTGTCGGTGGCAGAAGACTGAATGAACTTTTCAAAAATCACAGCCAGCTCATCTTCGGGAATCATGACTCCCACATTGGAAACGCTCAGTTTCTGCCACTTTTTACCTTCATTGTCTCTGGTTTCCTGACACCTGATAACTATTTCAGTATTTTCATTGCTGAACTTCACTGCGTTAAAGAGGAGATTTCGTAAAACCTGCGAAATCTTCTCATGGTCGCAGTAGGTCAGGACATTGTCGGCTGTGCACTGTACGGAAAACCTGAGATTCTTTTCATCGGCATTGGGGGTGAATTCGGTTATTATCTGGTAAATACGCGGGAGCAGGTCGTTCCGGTTCATGGTATAGCGCATCATTCCCACTTCAAGTTTTGAGAAATCCAGCACATTGTTAAGCATCCGCATGAGTCGTACTCCCGATTCCCGGATGATCATAAAATATTCATTCAGCTTCTCACGCGATATGGTGTCGGAACGTTTGATACCGAGTCTGGCGTATCCGAGAATACCGTGCATGGGAGTACGCAGTTCATGGGACATGTTTGCCAGGAATTCGGATTTTGCACGGTTTGCTGCAATGGTTGCCTCCATTGCCTCCACCTGGAGGGTGATGTCTCGCACAGTGGCAATAATGATATAATCATCCCCCCACAGGCTTTTTCTGAGATTGACCTGTACGGTGGTAATGGACTCCCTGTCCCCGGTTCGAGTCAGCCAGTTGAACTCCTGATCTTTTCCATTCAATGCATTCTGCCAGATTTCCGGGAGGTTGATGTCACTGTTCATACGTGATTTGAAACAGTGGTTGATGTCAAAGCGCAGCGCTTCGGCCCTGGTTATTGAAAACATTTTCAGAATGGTTTCATTGATGTCGATAACCATGCCGTCAAGGGCAAATATGAATATCCCATCATGGGCCGAGTTATAGATATCTTCGAGTTTCTTGCGGCTGATGGCTATCTTCTGGGCAGTCTTTTTGTGATCTGCAATTTCATCGGTGAGTTTGGTGTTGAGCTTGCTGAGTTCAAGGGCATTTTTTTTGATCATAAAGGTGTTGATGATGGAAACCCAGAACTGCTTGTTCCACAGCTTGGCCTGCACAAGGTGGAAGATGAGAAAAAAGCTGATTGCCACCCCAATGGGTATTGTGACACTGTTACCAATATAAAATTCAGCCATGATGGAAGGCAGCAGGATGATCAGCAGATAGGAATAGGAAAGAAGCTTCCAGATACAGTAACTGGCCATGGACCCGCCACTGATGCCCGCAAGAAGAATGATGATCAGGGTAATGGAGAGTGAGTCATGGTAAAAGAGGATGGCGCTTGCTGCAAAACATCCCCAGACAACGGCAACAAAGAGATTTGACCAGAAAAAAACGGGAATCCAGATATGTGTTTCATGCTGGATGTTTTTTGAAAGTGAGATGATGGCTGCTCCGCGAAACAGCATGGAGATGAGGAGGATGGCCCCGAGAAAATAATATAGAATGGTGTGCTGCGAAGTATAATCCGTTGCAAACCCGCCGAGAAGATAGGCGACGGGAACAATGAAAACTCCGGCAATATTACGATTCTTCAGGTCAATGGTGGCCTGGGTGGTTATTGCTGAAATCTCTTCATCGTTAAAGTCTTTGCTGAGGGTTTGCCTGTGTCGTTCCAGCTCGTATTCAAAAAACATGGTGGTCTCTGGTAAAAGTCCTGGGAATTACTGCCGTTGTCAGCAGTCTGTTGCCCAAAGGTCTGGGTCACCTGGAGCTACTGTCTCCGGCAGGATTCGCAGGAAGGGAAAAGGTGAATGTTGACCCTTTTCCCGGTGTGCTTTCCACGCTGAGCTCTCCATGGTGAAGAAGGATTATTTCCTTGCTGATGGCAAGGCTGAGCGCAGTACCCTTGGTGTGATTGTCGATGTGATGTGAATAGAATTCATCAAAAATATTTTCGGTTATATCGGGTGCGATGCCCACGCCGTGATCTTTGACAGAGAGAATTGCATGGCTGTCATTCACTGTGGCTGTGAGATGGATATCCATCTCATTTGAAGAGAATTTGATTCCATTCTCAACCACTGCACAGAAGGCTTCGTTGAAGAGTTTCCAGTCCACATTCAGGCTGAAGTCCTCTGGGCAGTTCATGGTCATTTTCAGTTGAGGGCCATGTGCTGATTGAGTGGTGTTGATAATGTTTTCCAGATATTTTTGTACTGATTTCCGGCTCCTGCTGAGTTGCCTGTTGTTTCTGAGGCTTGAGAGCAGGAGGATTTTGCGTACCAGATCGTGAATACGCTCTCCTGACATCTTGATGAGTTTTGCATATTCGGCGACTTTCTCTGAGATGGATGGTGTGTCGAGGATAAGCTGACTGCCAAGCAGGATGCCGTTCAAGGGGGTCTTGGTCTCGTGGGAGAAAAGCTGTAGAATAGCTGTTTTCAGTTCGTCGATTTCTTCAGTTTTTTTCAGTTTTGAAAATACTTTCAGCTTTGCAAGGAGTTCATCATCAACAAAGGGTTTGGTGATATAGTCATCGGCACCAGCATCGTATCCTTCCAGTCGCTCCTCTATCATGGCCTTGCCACTGACCATGAGAACCTTGGCGAATTTATGTTTTTTATCAGCCTTAATAGCCTTGCAGACTTCGTATCCATTGAGTCCCGGCATCATTATATCCAGGATGACAATGTCAGGATTATAGGAATTCATCAGGCTGAGAGCATCCTTGCCGTTGGTGCTGGACATGTATTGAAACTCTTTTTCATACTCGAGAATTTCTTCAATGAGCTTGACATTAATAGGCTCATCATCAACAATGAGAACTTTGATAGCCATTATAAAGGCCCTCTGGAGAGTGGTTTGATCAGGGAGAGGACCTGCTTTTCGCGGCCTCTTTTTTTCTGTTGGTATCACTGTATCTTATTGGTAATCATCCGGAATGTAAATTTTTTTAATTTCCCGGAAGAGTTTTCAGTCAGACTGCTGTCTTGCATTCGTCAGGGCCATATGCTAATTTCCCCTTTTCAAAAAGAATCTGGATCCATAAAGAACACTACGTGGAGCGAAACAGGAGAGCGGAGTGAAAAGAAATGGGCTGCTCTGAACATGAAAACAGGTGAAGTCAATATGCTCTGACTGTGATCTCCTGGATTGTATCACGGATTCAGGTTGTATTCCGGCTCACCATTGAGAATAGCATCCATGAAGACAGCCATAATTGCACTGACCAGTGGTGGAAAAAAACTTGCCGGAAAGATCGCCCGCCTCCAGGCGGAAAGTTTTGTGGACACAAGAAACCTTGGAGTCGCTGAAAAGTTCCGGCAACTCTGGCAGGAGGTTGATGCCATTGTCTGTATCATGGCCACCGGAATTGTTGTCAGGTGCATCGGCCCCCTGTGCAGAGATAAGAAAAAAGACCCCTGTGTTGTGGTTCTTGATGAAAAGGGACGGTTTGTCATCAGTCTTCTTTCCGGTCACCTGGGTGGCGGAAACCTGCTTGCTGAAGAGCTTGCCGCAAAACTCGGGGCCCAGGCGGTGATAACCACTGCCTCAGACGTCACCGGCCATACCGCCCTTGACCTCTGGGCCGAAAAAAATACGCTGAAGACGGATAATCGTGAAAAACTGACGGAAATGTCTGCAAAGCTGGTCAACCGTGGAAACCTTGATGTCTTTTCTTCCTGTATCTTTACAGCTGTTCCGCAGGATTTCAACATTGTGACAGACCCAGAGGGTGCCGATGTCATTATTTCAGATCATCTGTTTCCTGATTCCAGTGCACTGATTTTACGACCCTGCGGCCTCACTGTGGGCCTTGGATGTAACAGGGGGACCGGCAGCAGTGACTTTGACATTGCAGTAACAGAGCTCTTCAGTGATAATGGCCTCAATCTTGATTCCATTTCAGGTTTTGGCTCCATAGATCTGAAAAATGACGAAAAAGGTATGCTCGACTTTGTGGCATCAAGGAACTCAACAATACAATTTTATGCCAAAGAGCAGTTAAACGGCGTTGATGGTGTTTCGTCATCAGATATTGTCTTTGCTGCCACCGGTGCCAAAGGGGTCGCTGAGCCGGCTGCACTGCTGGCATCAGTAACTGAACACGGTTTTGGTGAACTCATAGTAAGGAAGAAAAAATGGAAGGACGTGACAGCAGCAGTCGCCATGAAACAGATCCGTCTTGTGGCCTGATTTCAGTGGTGGGAACCGGTATCGGCAGTACGGAGAACATGACTCCACAGGCCGTGAACGCGCTTGCAGCCGCGGATGTGATCATTGGCTACAAAACCTATCTTGACCTGATTCCGGAACTTCTGGTGGGCAAAGAGGTTATCAGTTCCGCCATGATGCAGGAAGTGGATCGTTGCCGCAACTCGTTTGATATTGCCGAAAGCGGGAAAAAAGTGGCACTGGTCTCCGGTGGCGATCCCGGAATCTATGCCATGGCAGGGCTTATCCTGGAAATTGCTGCCCGGCGTGACAGCAGGGTGAAGATTGATATAGTCCCAGGAATTGCCGCTGTGAACGGTTGCGCTGCCAGGCTGGGAGCCCCTCTGATGCATGATTTTGCCGCCATCAGCCTCTCGGATCTTCTCACTCCCTGGGAGGTGATTGTGAAACGCCTTGAGGCGGCGGCTACTGCGGATTTTGTCATAGCGCTCTATAATCCTAAATCAAAGAAACGTACCGAACACATCGTCCAGGCCAGGGAGATTCTTCTTTCTGTACGGGACGCAGAGACACCCGTGGGAATAGTCACTGCAGCATCACGGGAAAATGAGGTGATTCGCCTCACCACCCTGGACAGGATGCTTGATGAAGATATCAACATGCAGTCAACGGTGATAATCGGCAATTCCACCACCTTTTCCTGGAACGGGTACATGATTACTCCGCGAGGGTATAAAGATAAATATACGCTGGACCGGCAGGAATGAGCAAACAGCTGATCCTCCTGCGACACGGGAAAACCGGCTGTTCAGGAAGGTATGTAGGGTCACTTGATGTACCCCTTTCAGAAGAGGGTAAGGCGCAGATTTCCGCCCTTGAGAGCTTTTTTTCTGATATCTCCGGGAAGACGGTACTCTGCAGCCCCATGCGGCGCTGCAGGCAAAGCTCTGAAATTCTGTTTAAAGACTGCTCTCTTGAGATTGATGAGGATCTCCGTGAAATCGACTTCGGCCGCTGGGAAGGGAAGAGTTTTCAGGAGATAGCAGACACCGACCCACTGCTCGTTGAGCGCTGGGGCACCTGGTCTGAAGATTTCCGTTTTCCGGAAGGAGAGAGAATAGGGGACTTTATAAAACGGATACGCAGGGTGGCTGCGGCCATTGAAAAAAGTGCTCATGATGAGCTTGTTGTTGTGGCCCATGGCGGTGTGATTCGTGCTCTGCTCTGTTGTTTTTTACGACTGGATCCATCTTCCTACCTGCTTTTTCAGGTGAAAAAGGGTAGATTCTGCACCCTTGAACTGTTCTCAGAGGGTGCTGTGCTCACCGGATTAAACATCGGGAATTGATTGAGAGAATAATGGCTGATCTTATTTTTATTACAGGTGGTGCCAGAAGCGGCAAGAGTGACTATGCCCTGCGTCGTGCCGAGGCCCTGCCGGGTGCCCACTACTTCATCGCAACCTGCCCTGTGATTGACCCTGAAATGGAGGAGAGAATCGCCAGGCACAGGCGTGAACGTCAGGGTGGCATGTGGACAACAGTTGAAGAGGAGACAGAACTGACTGCGGTTCTTCGGAGCCTTGAGTCCGGTGCTGTCTGTCTCATAGATTGCCTCACCTTATGGATTAACAATCTGATGTATCGTGCTGAAAAAACGAATACCCCCTTTACGGAAGATGAGATGATACACAGGGCACACGGTCTTGTAAATGCCGTAAATGAATTCCAGGGCACCGTTATCTGTGTCAGTAATGAGGTGGGTCTTGGAGTGGTTCCGGATAATGCTGCTGCCAGGAAATATCGGGACCTGGTTGGAAGGAGTAACGGAATTGTTGCCGCTTCTGCCGGGGAGGCGGTTTTTGTCAGTTGTGGATTACCGCTGTTTTTAAAAGGGCAGCCCCAATAATCAATAGAAAAAGAGAAGATATTATGAGTCTGCTGCAACGAACATTGAAAGAGATCTTTCCACAGGATAGTGATTTTAGAAACCGGGCCAAGGAGCGTCTGGATCAGCTTGCCCTGCCGCACTGGGCCCTTGGAGATCTTATGGATCTAAGTATGGATCTTGCCGGAATGACCAGGTCCATGCAGCCGGATGTGAAGAGAAAGGCCATTGTCACCATGGCCGGTGATCACGGCGTGGTTGCAGAGGGAGTCAGTAAATTTCCCCAGGAAGTGACACCGCAGATGGTCTACAACTTCGTCAATGGCGGTGCGGGGATCAATGCCCTTGCACGGCAGGCCGGAGCCGAAGTTGTGGTGGTTGACATGGGAGTTGCCGCTGATCTGAAGCATCTGGCAGATGCCGGAAAGATTATTAATAAAAAGGTTGGACTGGGAACTGACAATATTGCAGAAGGTCCGGCCATGAGCCTGGCCATGGCCACAAGGGCGGTTGAGTCGGGGATTGATGTTGCCAATGATCTTGCAACGCGCATTGATGTTTTCGGGACAGGTGATATGGGAATCGGCAATACCACACCATCCACTGCCATTGCTGCTGTTATTACAGGCAGGCCACTGGAGGAACTGACAGGTCGTGGAACCGGTCTTGATGACGACCAGCTTCAGCATAAACTGAAGGTCCTTGAAACCATTCTCGAATCTAACAAACCTGACCCGAAGAATGGTCTTGATATCCTGGCAAAGGTTGGTGGCTTTGAAATCGGTGGTATAGCCGGACTGATTATTGGTGCTGCCGCCAATAAAAAACCCGTTGTTGTGGACGGCTTTATCTCAACGGCAGGTGCCCTGATTGCAATTACCATTGAGCCCTTTGTGCGCGATTATATTATTTGTGCTCACAGGTCCATGGAACCCGGACACCGTGCCATGCATGAGAAAATAGGCTGCCGGCCACTTCTTGACCTGAATCTGCGGCTCGGTGAAGGCACCGGAGCTGCCCTTGCAATGAACCTTGTTGAGGCGGCAGTCGCCGTGCTGACAGAAGTTGCAACCTTTGAAGAGGCTGCTGTTGCCGGGGCCGATAAATAGATGGGCCAGGCAGCCTCAGGTGGTGATCCCAGGGAGAGTGCCCTCGGCCTTGCCCTGTATCATCCACTGGCCTCTTTCCTTGCAGGGCTCCGCTTTCTGACCATCCTGCCGGTGAGCTGGCTCAGTCATACGGATGGCAGATTTTTCAAGGCCAGCCTGCTCTGGTTTCCCGTAATAGGTGGTGTCATTGGTCTGCTGACAGCTGTCACCGTATCACTGTTTTCCCCACTGTTACCCGCCTCACTCCAGGCCGCCCTGGGCCTTGTCCTGCTGGCTTCAATCTCAGGCTGCCTGCATCTTGATGGTCTTGCTGACAGCTGTGACGGGCTCCTCAGCAGCAGGCCGAGGAAACGGGCACTTGAAATCATGCGCGATTCCCATGCAGGAGTAATGGGTGTTATTGCCCTGTTCTTTGTGCTGCTGGGAAAGTATGCCGCTCTGTCCAGCATGCCTCAAAATGAGATTGTCTCCGTTCTTTTTCTCATGCCGGTGGCAGGGCGGGTCGCCATAATCCTCATGATGGCCACTCTTCCCTATGCCCGTGAAGGTGACGGGCTGGGAAGGCTATTTTATTCAAATGAAAGTCGCAGGGTTGCCCTCATGGGTCTCTTCTTTTTTCTGATTATCACCGCAGTCTTTTTCTCATTGCCAACAACACTCATAACATTTTTCACGGTGCTGGTGACAGTTGCTCTTTTTTCCCTCTGGTGTCACAGAAAGCTTGGCGGGGCCACCGGAGATACCCTGGGTGCTGTCTGTGAACTGACAGAACTCAGCGTTGCGGTCACCCTCTGTGTCATTTCTGGATTTCACTAAAAAAAACCATGACAGTTCTCTCTGAATACGGGCATGGCGGCAATGTGCATGCCGCAGCAGATACAAACGGTGTTTCCGTTGATCAGATCCTTGATTTCAGTGCCAACATTAATCCCCTGGGGCCGCCCGAATGGCTGAGGGGGTGCATCAGTCTGGCACTGGATGATCTTGTCCATTATCCGGACCCCTCAGCAGCCGGGTTGCAGGAGGCCATTGCCGGAAAATACAAGCTACAGAAAGATATGGTCCTGGTTGCCAATGGCAGCACAGAGCTGCTCTATCAGCTCCCCAGGGCCCTTCAGTGTAAAAGGGCAGTCGTACCGGTGCCGTGCTATATCGACTACCTGAAGGTAATGGAACTGGAGGGAATTGAGATCCTGACCATTGAACTGAAGGAAAAAGAAAACTTTGCCCTGGACCTTGGGCTTCTTGAACAGACGATACGGGATGGCGATCTGGTGCTTGTGGGATCTCCTGCAAATCCAACGTCTGCCGTCCTTTCCGCCCCCGATCTCATCAGCCTTGCCGCACGGTTTCCAGGGGTCTTTTTTCTCATTGATGAGGCCTTTCTTGATTTTGTGGTGGATGGAGAAACAGTGGCCGGGAAAGGTCCCAATATCATGAGCCTTCACTCGCTTACCAAGTTCTATGCAATCCCTGGGCTGCGGCTGGGGTTCGGGATATTTCCGGAGGCAGTCAGTGCAGAACTGCGCAGGTTCCTGCCTCCCTGGAGTGTCAACAGTCTTGCACAGGAGGTTGGCAGGAGGGCCATTGCCGACACTGCCTATCAGGAGGAGAGCAGGGCCTATACCCTTGCCTGCAGAACAGCACTTGAGAAAAAATTACAGACCTTTTCTGCACTGAAGATTTACCCATCTTCAGCAAACTATATCTTGCTGAAGATGGATAAAGATCGAAGTGTCAGTGAGTTAGAGGATTTTTTGAAATCTCAAAATATACTGATACGGGACTGTTCCAACTACCGGGGACTTGATTCACGTTTTTTCAGAATTGCTGTACGCACTGAATCTGAAAACCGGCAGCTTGTTGACGGTATTGCTGCATTCCTGGCAGGAGGCGCACGACCCGTGCTGCGGCAGAGAAAAACCCCTGCAATTATGTTTCAGGGTACCTCATCCAATGCCGGAAAATCAGTACTCACTGCCGCACTCTGCCGGAT
>JAMOMO010000236.1 GCA_027067035.1 Desulfobulbaceae bacterium | reverse complement strand
ATTCCCAGCAGTGCCGCCTTGAAGACTGAGCTGAAGCGACCTGTTCCGAGATGGGCGGCAACGTAGGCTGGAGAAAGAAACATCTTCAGCAGTCCGCCGACCAGCAGACCGAAGATGATGTAGATCGACGCCTGTTCAAGCATGTTCCAGGAGGCAAGAAGAAGTTCATGGAGGAAATTTTGCATAATGATGTATTCCTGTAGGCAATATTTGATTTGAGGAAGAGGCGGACAGCCTGCTTGCCTGTATCCTACGGCTCCTCCCGCAGGTGTTCAAGGGCCAGGTGAATCAGGGCACTCACATGGCTGTCATTGAGGCGATAGTAGAGAATGGGGCCTTCCCGACGGTTGGCAACGAGAAAGAGCTGCCGCAGCTGCCGCAGCTGATGGCTTACTGCAGACTCGGTGATTCCGATGAACTGGGCGAGGTCGCAGACACACATCTCTTCACGGTCCAGGGCCCAGAGGATACGAAGGCGATTGGGATCACCCATTGCCTTGAACAGTGCTGCAAGCTGTTCATTTTCCCTGGCTGGCAGGGCGTGATCTTTTGCCGCATCAACACGTTCCTGATGGATACAGCGACAAGCACACTGTTCGTTCCGGTTTACTGTGAGTTCTTTCATGGGCTCCTTTCCTGGGTTTTTTGTATATGAGCATGTGTTCATATGTATAATCTCGGGACATGCTTGTCAAGGATTCTGATGGAAAAAAGAAGAGTCGGATATCCTCCTGAAGGATGAAATGTATTGTTTTGCATGGCCTGCAGCTGTCTAAAAATGAGACAGCTGCAGGCCATGACTCGAATCCGCTGTCCAGTTTTCAGGCAGTTCTGCCTGCAGATTTTTTTTTGGTTTTGTGTTTCTTCCTGTGTGATCAGTTAATTAATAGTGATTTGTGAAGCATTCCTGTTGTGGCACGAATTCTGCTACATGGTGGTATGGGTGGTGGGCGGATCATATGTTCACCTGGATTTGTAATTGAAAAGAAATAAGGGTGGCTGAGAACAGATTGTGTGCTCTGCGCCCGGGAGAATACAATGAAACGACGAACAATTCTGAAAAGCGGTCTTGCAGCACTGGTTTTAGCTGGAGTTGCCCCTTATACTCTTTCTCTTCTTGGAAAAGGGGGCTTTGCAGGCAATGCCCTTGCCGGTGAATTCTCAAGGCCTCTTCCCATTCCGCCCCTGCTTGAAAATCTTGATAAAAGTGGTGAAACAGCACACTTTTCAATGACAGTACAGCGGGGGCATGTTGAATTTTTCCCCGGCAGGACTACGTCCAGTTTCGGGTATAACGGAAATTTTCTTGGTCCCACCATTCGGGTGAGAAACGGCCAGAAGTTCAGGATGGAGCTCAACAACAATCTGTCTCAGACAACGACTCTCCACTGGCACGGGCTCCATGTTCCGGCTGAATGGGATGGCGGTCCACGGCAGCCCGTTGCCCCCGGGGCACGCTGGAAACCGGAATTTACCATCAGGCAGGAGGCTGCAACACTCTGGTATCACCCCCATGCCATGGGGCTCACCGGTGAGCAGGTCTATAATGGTCTTGCCGGGCTTTTTTACATAGAGGACGACTTTTCAGACACCCTTGATATTCCGGGAACCTACGGTGTGGATGATATCCCTCTGGTGCTTCAGGATCGGCGCTTCTACAGCAACGGACAGTTTGCTTATGCCAGGAATATGCATGATGTGGTAAACGGGGTAACCGGCAATTATTTTCTGGTGAACGGGGCCATGCAACCCACTTTGACGGTGGCTTCCGGTCTGGTTCGGCTCCGTCTGCTCAATGGCTCAAATTCATCCATCTACACAATTCATTTTACAGATCAGCGTTCCTTTACGATGATTGCATCCGATGGAGGATTTCTTGAGGAGCCGGTGAATCTGCAATCCATTGTTCTCTCGGCAGGTGAACGTGCGGAAGTGCTCCTTGATCTCAGCGATGCCGAAGCGGGTACGAAACTGAGCCTCCTGGTGGATCAGATGGGAGGCAGTCGTTTTGAGGCCATGCGGATAGAGCTTGAAGGTTCAGCAGGAAGATCTTTCGAACTTCCAGGCGAGTTGCGGAAACGTGCGCCCATCGAACAGTCTGAAGCCACAGTTGTTCGTTCATTCACCATGGAGACCATGGGCACGGGGAGTGGTATGGGTATGGGGATGATGGGGAGAAGGCTTACAATTAATGGAAAAAAGATGGACATTAACCGCATAGATGAAGAGATTCAGCTCGGTTCCACTGAGATCTGGGAGATAAGTAATCAGGCAGGGATGATGATGAGTATGCCCCACTCCATGCATCTTCACGATGTGCAGTTTCAGCTTCTCTCACGAAATGGAGTGGCTCCGCCTCCCCATGAGCGCGGCCGCAAGGACACTGTACTTATAATGCCGGGTGAGACTGTCAGGATTCTGAGCCGCTTTCGGGATTACACAGGGATTTATATGTATCACTGTCATCTCCTTGAACATGAAGATGATGGTATGATGGGACAGTTTGAGGTAGTCGGCTGAGGTGAAACCGCATAAAAAAAAGCCTCCGGAATCCCGGAGACCTTTTTTTGTATTATAACTCCCGACCGGGAGTTGAACTGTCATCAGCCGCAGGTGTCGGCATCGTTTGGATCATAAGTGTCGTTGGCATTGCGGTAAAGGTAGTCGTTTACCAGGATGATTTCATCTTCAGAGAGGACGTCCCAGGACCCGTCCAGCTTACAGGCAATTTTCCGTTCGGCAAAGACCCGGTTCCATCCTTCGGATCCGTATGATTCCATATAGAGGAAGGGGGCACCTTTGTCATTATCCCTTGTGTGACAACTTTTACAGACCTCTTTGAACTTCCGGGCACCGGTTCCCCAGTGATCAGTTTCCCAGTCCAGTCGGCCCTGGTCAATCATCCGGCATGTTTTGGTCTTGGCGTCGTAACGTTTTCCGGGACGAGCCTGGACAGAATGAATTGTCCAGCTTAAAGCAACGAGACAGCCCACTACAATGACAACTGTTTTCCGCATTTTTTCTTCCTCTTTCAGGTGAGAGTTATCCATCTGATATTTTCCCGCTTCCGTTATGCCTGATTTAATACTATAGATAAAATTACCCAAAGAAAAGCGTCACTAACGGCACAAAACAGGTTAATAGCGTCATGCAGAGTGAAATTATCAGGCCTTTAGAGGTTGCAATCCTTGCTTTAGACAACTCGGTGGCCACAATGGTTACCGGGCCCATGGATGTTTTTTCCATGACCGGAAGCTTGTATGAGATGCTTCAGGGCAAGCCTCCCGTCCACTATTTTACTGTCCGTATTGTGACTCCGGATGGAAAGCCCATTCACTGTTTCAATGGTCTGCCCATTACTCCCCACTGCTCCATTGACGCCTGTCAGCCGGATCTGATTATCATACCCGGCATCCTGAACCCTGATGAAACACTCAGCTCCAATGATGTTGCCATTAACTGGCTGAAGAGGATGCATGAAAAGGGCTGTCCCATAACGGCCATCTGTTCCGGCTCACTCCTGCTTGCGGCAACCGGGCTTCTTAACGGGAAGCCCGCCACCACCCACTGGGCCATTGAAAAGGAGTTTCGCAGACGTTTTCCGGAGGTGATATTAAAACCTGAAGAGCTTATTACGGATGAGGCGGGCCTTGTCTGCTCCGGCGGTTACGATTCCTTTCTTGATGTCTCCATCTATATGATTGATAAGTTTCTCGGTTCCACCGTTGCTCTGCAGTGTTCCAAAATATTTCTGCGCAGTCCGGTACGGCATTCCCAGGCTCCATATGCCATATTTTCCGGCTCCCGCGACCACGGGGATGATCAGATCCTGCAGATTCAGGAGCGACTGGAAAAACAGTTTCGTGATGCCTTTGACTTTACGGAACTTGCCAGGGAGTACGGTATGAGCAGGCGTACTCTGGAACGGCACTTTAAAAAGGCCACCGGGATAACACCCCTTGCCTACCTGCAGCGGGTACGGGTGGAAAGTGCCAAGGAGTTACTGGAATCCGGCAATGCCAGTTTTGACGAAATAAGCTACCAGGTGGGTTATATGGATAACAGTTTTTTTCGTAAACTCTTTATTAAATGCACCAGTCTGCGGCCCCGGGAATACAGAAATATGTTTGCAATGCACTCTCCCCGGAAGCATCAGCTGCAGTAGCCGGGCAGCCTGTGAAGTGCAAGTGAAGGAACGGTCTGTGTGATAAAAGAGCATATTGTGATTGCAGGAGTTGCCGTTGAGGTGTGGCGCAAATCCGTGAAAAACTTCATTCTGGTTGTGTATGCCTCCGACGGAAGGGTTCGCCTCTCGGTACCGCTCGGTGCATCGGCTGCCAGTATCCGTGAGGTGATCATGTCACGGATGGACTGGATCAGAGCCCGGCAGCGTTCCAGCCGGGCACGGCCGGTGGTGGCAGAACCTCTGATGGAAGACGGGGCCGAACATCTTTTTTTCGGTAAGGCCTATCCCCTGCGTATACGTGAAGGTAAGGGACGGCATGAGCTGTGTTTTGACCGGAATCTTGGTATCGTCCTCAGGGTTCGTCCCGGTAGCACTGCTGCTGCCAGGCGGCGTCTTCTTGACCGCTGGTACCGGGCGGAACTGAGTCATCGTATACAGGCTCTTCTCCATACATGGCAGCCTATTGTCGGCAGGGAGGCTGCCGAGTACAGGATAAAGAGGATGAAAACCCGCTGGGGAACGTGTAATGTCCTGGCGCGGCGTCTCTGGCTGAACCTGAAACTTGTGACACTGCCGGAGCAGTGTCTGGAGCTGATTGTGGTCCATGAGCTGGTCCATCTGCTGGAGAGAGAGCATAATGAAATTTTCTACGGTCACATGGACAGGCTTCTCCCCGATTGGCGCAGGAGAAACGAGTTGTTGAAATAATCTGAATAAGGAGAAAAAGAAGCAATGTTTATTGATCTGTTACGATCCCGTCGTTCCATCCGCAGTTTTGAGGATAAAGCTGTGGAGCAGGAAAAGATTGACCTGCTCATGGAAGCCATGCTGCGCTCTCCATCATCGCGCAGCCTCAACCCGTGGGAGTTCGTGGTGGTAACTGACAAGGAGATCCTTGCGGCCCTCTCAGAGGCAAAACCCCATGGTGCATCTTTTGTGAAAAGCGCTGCCCTTGCCATCGTGGTCTGTGCCCGTCCGGAGAAGTGTGACGTCTGGGTTGAAGACTGCTCCATTGCAGCCATTATCCTTCACCTGGCTGCAGCTGATCTCGGCCTTGGCAGCTGCTGGGCCCAGATGCGTCTCAGGGAGTTTGATGCAGAGAAGAGTGCCGGTGAGCGGGTAGCTGAAATCATTGATCTTGCTCCGGATATGGAGGTTGAGGCAATTATTGCCGTGGGCTATCCGGCCGTTGAACCTGAAGGCCACGATAGATCTTCACTGCCCTGGGATCATGTGAGTTATGAACGTTTCGGTCAGCGGACAAAGGAGTAGCTGCAGTGGATATCAGTAATTTCAGACATGAGTATTTAAAAGGCGGTCTTGAATCCGCCGATCTTGCCGACAGTCCGGTGGAGCAGTTTTCCACCTGGTTTGCCCAGGCGGAAAAAACGGATATTCCCGATCCCAATGCCATGGTGCTGGCCACGGTGAGTAAAGAGGGGCAGCCCAGCCAGCGGACTGTTTTGTTAAAATATTATGATGAGGCAGGCTTTGTTTTTTTTACTAACAGGGAGAGTCGCAAGGCCCGTGAAATGAAGGGAAACCCCAGAGTTAATCTGCATTTTGTCTGGCTTGATCTTGAGCGGCAGATAAGTATCGCCGGCAGGGCCGAGTCCATTTCCGCCGCAGAATCTGCAAGGTATTTTATGAGCAGGCCCCGTGATTCACAGATTGCCGCCTGGGTCTCCAATCAGAGCAGCAGAATTTCGTCACGCCAGATTCTCATGCAGAAATTTCAGGAGATGAAACAGAAGTTTTCCAATGGTGATGTGCCGCTTCCTTCATTCTGGGGGGGATACCGGGTGGTGCCGTCAACGGTTGAATTCTGGCAGGGACGGAAAAACCGTCTCCATGACCGTTTCCTCTATGTGCGTTCAGATGGCGGCTGGGAGGTGGAACGGCTGGCGCCGTAATCCCCGAAGGAAAGAGTCAGCGTACCAGCATGATTCCGCTTTCTTCCGATTTGTCGGAGAGCTCTTTTAAATGGGCGCGCTGTACTGCGGCCACTATGGTCTCTATGCTTGCCGCAAGGGAGCGGGTGGGAAGATCAAACTGGACACCGCAGCAATACTGGATACCCCGTTTGTTGCGGACCTTGGAGATGTGCCGCACGGTGCCGTTTACCAGCACATGGAGCTCGCCGTCAAGGAAAAAGCGGATGTTGCACACCTCTTCTTCATGGAACAGGCCCTGTTCCTCCTTCTGGATCTCAAAGGACATTCCGTCACTGCTGATATCAATGGGAATGGTCTGGATATCTGAGCGTCGTCTCTTTTTACCCTTGATCAGCAGGGTGAAGTTCATGCTTTGGGGGACCTTGGCCCGAAATGCCCTGGCTCCGCGAACCTGTCTGCCGATGAGTGGAAAGGCGAGCCGCAGTACCGGGATATCCCGGACCAGACCCAGATCCTGAAAAAAAGTTCCCAGCTCAATGGCACTGGTTGAGGTGAAAAAACGGATCATCACCTTCTGTGAATTGCGGATATGGAGGTTTCCCATACCCGGTTCAAGGGGGAGGCAGATGATGTGATTCATGAGTTTGAGATAGTCACCTTCAATGTAGTCGGGTTCCTTGATGACGATCTCGCCATGTTCATTTTCCTCCTCCTCAAGGTCGGGCAGGTCGTCATTGAGTCTGCTGAAATAGATCCTGGTCATGCCGTCGAGCTCTACCTCCAGGATCTTGTTGTCAAAGAGTGCGGTCTGCACGTAGGGGAGTATCTGTGCCGGTTTGGTCATGAACTCACCTGATTCCAGCCCTTCTTCAATTGCCTGTCGTGTGAAGGAGTAGGAATCTTCAGGAAAAAAGAGCGAGAGCTTCTTCTGTATGTTCTGAAGGGTCAGTTCTTTTTTTTCGTCTTCTTCGTTAGCCATAATACCAGCTTAGCCGTGATTGCCGACTCTTTCCACTATTCCATGAATTTTTGGCGAAATTTTTCTTCCGCCTTTAAGGAACCGGCGAGGATCAGTTCGTCTTTTTTATTGAAAACGGTGCCCGGTTCGGGGCTTGTGCTGAAGCTTTCACTGTTTTTTATACCGAGAAGGCTGCAGTCTGTTTTTTCACGCATGCCGGTATCCGCCAGTGTCTTGCCCACAAAAGATTCGGGGACCGTGACCAGGAAGACATTGAGAGCCTCTGAGAAAAACGAACTGTTTGACGGTTTCAGGATATCCATGATGGCACTGGCTCCCATGGATGCTGAAGAGGCGACAAGGTCAGCACCTGCCCTGAAGAGTTTGGATACGGTACGTTCTTCTGTGGCCCTGCTGATGATCTGTATGTCAGGGCGCAGCTGGCGACAGTAGAAGCAGAGATAGATATTCATGGCATCATTATGGGGAGTGATGATTACAGCGGCGGCGTCGTCTATTCCGGCTCCCTTCAGGGTGTTGATGTCAGCGGCATCACCATGGATATAGCGATCATGGCTGATGCCGATGGAAGAGCGTTTCTCCACTATCATATAGGCTGTGTTTTTTTCCTTGAAAACATCAGCTGCCGCCTCGCCGACCCTGCCTCCACCAAGAATCAGCACTGTTGCTGCAGGGCTTTCCGGGGGTGACGGCCTGAGAAGGGCCCTGCCGGCACTGCTTATCTCCTCACGGCTTCCGGCAATGATGAGAATATTGGTGATCTCGAGTGCGGCTTCCGGAGCAGGCGGGAGAATCTCTCCTTTTTCAAGTATCCCTATGACGGTTATTCCCAGTTTGTTTCTGAGTTGCACACCGGCAAGGCTTTTCCCGGTAAGGGTGGTGTCACGGACAGGGATCTCTGCAATGGTCAATTCCTCAAAGCTGCCGATTATATGGGGGGCGGTTACCGGGAATGTCTTTTCAGCCATGTTCCTGCCAAGCATCCTCATAAACTGGAAGACGTGGGTGTTGCCGGGGAAGTTGAGAATGTCCAGTGAATGTTCCTTGTCGGCACTGCAGGCAATGGGAACTTCACTGCTCACCTCACGGACAGTGAAAGCTATATTGGTGTTCATCAGGTCATCAGCGGTGGCGACCACCAGTGCCGCCTGAGGGGCCTGGATGTTTCGGTACGTTCTGGGATCATCAATCTCACCGAAAACCGTGTTGTATCCGGCATCCTGGATTTCCGAGGCGGTCTGCTGGCTGCCGGCGACAAAGCAGTAGCGGAACCTGTGTTTCTTCAGCTTCTCTACAAGGTTTCTGGTGAGCGAATCAAAGCTTGTGAGGATCACGTGGCCACGGCTCTCTTCCGGGAGGTGTCTGGGGATTCTGGTCTGACTCTGGGCTTCAAGCCAGGGTGCCCAGAAAAACTGGATAAAGGTAAAAGGCAGCATGATCAGCAGCAGGACAACCCCTGATATTAATACAAGCAGGGTGAAGAGCAGACCGAGATCCGTTGAAAAAGTGATATCGCCAAAGCCAAGGGTGGACATCACCGTGAGGGTCCAGTAAAAGCCGGTTATCCAGCTGTAATTTCTGCCCTCGTAAACCATGATAAGGTGAAAGAGAATGGAGTAGAGGCAGATGATGAGTGCCAGAAAAAAGAGAAAGCGTGCAAGAAGAAAAATATTCTTCTTGGCTTTTTTGTTTTTTACAAAAAAGAGAAGCTGGAGCAGAAACAGTTTCATGGATGGGGGTACTTCCTGAAAGAGTAAGAAAACCTGACATGCTGTCACTTCCCCCATTAAAGCACTAATTTGATGTGCAGCCAAGCGCCATTTTTTATACACTCTATAATAATTTTGAATCCGCGGGCGATTGCTGGTGATGAAACACGATGCATCGGCAGCGGAGATCCGGCAGGGTGCGAAGCATATAAGACCATGAAAAAAACCGCTGGCCGTTACAGAAAGATTGATGCAATCCGTATCTGCAGGATTCCGGTTATGGATTGAAGGGGGACAGACATCTCTGGAGGCGCGGAAAAACCTCAACTGCTCATACTGCGGAACAAATGCTTTTTCCGGACCTTGCCGCCTGCTGGAGATTTTGCTATGTTTATTCTGGTGACATGGTTCTTGTCGAGCCTCTGAATTCGTGCTGGATTGAGGTGAATATTTTTTCAGGGTAACCCGTTTTTCCGGGTTGAGAGTCGTTTTTCATGGATAGTCAGAAGAGTACCGATCGTCTGCTGCGTCTTGCCACCTATGCTTCGGTGGCCACTGCTCTTATTCTTATCGGAGTAAAGGCAACGGCATGGTTTATGACCGGGTCTCTCAGTATTCTGGGGACCCTTGTGGACTCACTGATGGATGTTGCCGCTTCTGTGATCAACTTGTTTGCGGTGCGCTATTCTTTGAAATCAGCTGATGATGAGCACCAGTTTGGTCACGGAAAGGCGGAGTCTCTGGCAGCCCTTGCCCAGGCATCATTTATCACCGGATCGGCATTCTTTCTGATGATCCAGGCCATTGAACGGTTGAATTCTCCCAAGACAGTGAATTCTGTTGAGGCGGGGGTTGTGGTGATGGTTTTCTCGATGGCTGCCACCGTGATCCTTGTTCTTTTTCAGTACTATGTGATACGAAAGACTGCCTCCACGGCCATTCGCGCCGATGCTCTGCACTATGTCACGGACCTGCTGACCAATGCCAGTACCATTGTGGCACTCATTTTTATCTCTTTCGGCTGGCAGATTGTTGACCCGTTGTTTGCCATGGTCATTGCCTTGTATATTCTCTACAGTGCATGGCAGATCGCAGGTGATGCGATTCAGATGCTGATGGACCGGGAACTCTCGGATGAGATCAGGATGCAGATTCGTTCTCTGGCCCAGGGACACACTGAGGTGATAGGAGTCCATGGTCTGCGAACCAGGCAGTCCGGACAGACAAAGATCATTCAGCTGCACCTGGAACTTGACGATGCCATTTCCCTGAGTGAGGCCCATGCAATTGCCAAAGAGGTGGAAGAGACCCTGGAGCGGAAGTTCCCCTTTGCAGATATCCTCATTCATCAGGACCCGTCTGATTATGTGAAAAAGAAGGCTGCTGAAGCTGTTTGATCAGGTGTCTTCCCGCAGATCATCTTCTGTAAGCATTACCCTGGAGCCGATGAGCCGTTCCAGGGGAGTTACCTCCAGTTCTTTTCTCTGAAGTCCCTCAAAAAAAGCCGTTAATTCCCCTTGCCAGAGCTGCAGATCTTTCTCCTTTGGAGGAGGCAGGTCATGGAGCAGAACAATATCACCGGGTTTCACCTTTGCCAGAAGCCGCCGGGCCAGGCCTGTAAGTGTTCTGTTGCCTCGGTCATAGGCGCGGCAGCTGAAAGTCACTGCCTGGAGCTGTTCCTGAAACAGGACAGATTTGAGCCGTGGATTAGTGATCCCCGCCGGTGGCCGGAACAGCAGGGGGCGGATACCGTTTTTTTGAAGGACCTCCTGGGTACTCCTGATATCCTGATGGAGTTTCCTGCTGCTCC
>JAMOMO010000235.1 GCA_027067035.1 Desulfobulbaceae bacterium | reverse complement strand
TGCTGCTTCTCAGCACGGCTGAACATCACTACTTCTATCTCACCAATGACGAAGGCGGCATCTTTCTTGGTGAATGGCAGGATGGAATAGTTGATAAACAGGTATTGAAATTTTTTGACTACCCGGATTCCAAATCCTTTAAACAGGCAAGGAAAGACAGGCACAGTTGTCGGGAGTATTTGCCGCTTGAGCGAATGGATGAAGATGTATGTCCTTCATGCGGGGCAAGAAGCGGTATGCTCCATACCCTGGGCTGTCCGGTTGAGGTCTGTCCCTGGTGCGGGGGGCAGCTGAATCACTGCAACTGCCGTTTTGAGCAGCTGGGAGTGGAGGAGTTGCATGATGAAACAAAACTTGAGGAGCTGGAGGACAAACTGGAGAAAAAGGGGCGGATACCCTATGCAAAAGAGCAGCGTCCCACCTTTATGGCGGAAGAGTAGGACGCTGTATTGTTTTGTTTTCCTTATTTGCTGTTCACGTTCTGCAGGTAATGGAACAACTCTGAATCGGCTGACAGAATCAGTGAGGTGTTGCTTCCAATGACATTGTGGTAACTTTGCAGGGTCTTGTAAAAGGCGAAAAATTCCGGATCCCGGCTGTATATTTCTCCATATATTTTCGTTGCCTCAGCATCTGCAGTACCCTTGATCTCAGAAGACTTCCGGTTGGCTTCCGAGAGTATAACCTTCAGCTCGCGCTCAACCTTACCCAGAATTTCAGCCTTCTTTCCTTCACCTTTGGAACGTTTTTCAGCAGCTATTCGTTTCCGCTCCGAGATCATCCGGTCATACACTTTGAGCCGAACCGATTCAATATAATTGACTCGTTTGAACATCACATCAAGGAGTTCGATACCATACTGCGGAGTCACCTTGGCTGCGGCTTCAAGGATATGCTCACTGATACCATCTCTGCCGAATTTAGGCGGCTCATCATTGTTTCTGGGGTTGGTCATTGTGGCCAGTGACCAGTCAGAGCTGCGTATGATTTCAATCAGGTCGTTTTTGTTCACCATATCACGCACGGTACCATCCAGGATATCATCAAGCAGTGACTGTGCACGTGACTCGGTTTTTACAGCCTGCATATACTGGAGGGCATCGGTGATGCGCCAGCGGGCAGAGACATCGAGATAGACGTAGGTTTTGTCGTTGGTGGGGATCTGGTTGGGTTCACCGTCCCAGATCTGAACCCGTTTGTCGAAGTAATTGACGTCTTGAACAAAGGGGAGTTTAAGATGAAAACCCGCCTTTGTCTTTGGTGTGCCGACCGGTGCCCCGAATTGGGTGACCATGGCCTGCTGTCCTTCCTTCAATATGAAAAATCCATCGTAGACCACGGTGATACTCAGCAGTACCATGCCGATAAGAATAAATTGTGTTATCTGTTTCATGACTGGTTCCTCACTGTTTAGCGGCAGGGACAGGAGCAGAAAGGCTGCTTCCCCGGCTGAGATTTAAAAGAGGCAGTGGGGTCTGCTGATCTTTGTCCATGACATAGACTGATTCCACTGTGGGAATAACCTGCTGCATGGTTTCAAGGTACATTCGTTTTCGGGTGACTTCCGGGGCATTTTTATACTCTGTCAGGATGGAGAGAAAACGTTGTGACTCACCCTTTGCATCATTGACGCGGCCCACTGCGTATCCGTGTGCCTCTTCAACGATCTGTTTTGCCCTTCCGCGTGCTCTGGGGATTTTCTGATTGTAGATCTCTTCCGCCTCATTCACCAGACGTTTCATGTCCTGGTCAGCCTCATTCACTTCATTAAAAGCGGGCTTTACCTGGTCCGGCGGATTGATATCCTGGAACTGAACCGTACCAATGGAGATGCCTGCCTGAAGGCTTTTCAGCTCTTTCTGGAGTTCCTGTTTAACATCTGCGGCAAGGAGATCACGGTTGGAGAGTACGTAATCAAAATCCATATTACCGACAATTCGTCTGGTAACACTTTCCGAGAGGTCCCGTACGGCCTGGCGCACATTCTTGATCTGAAAGAGATACTCTTTCGGATCGCTGACCCTGTACTGGACAATCCAGGCGACATTGATGACATTTTTATCGGCGGTGAGCATCAGCGATTCCATGTCGTAACCGCGGCGTTCAAAGCTGCTCTTCTGACCGGGAAAGCGGCTGCGGAATCCAAACTCTTCTTTGCGTATTTCTTCAACATCAACTTTGTAAAGGGTGTCAATGTAGGGAACTTTGAAGTGTAAGCCGGGTTGTGAGGTGCGATTGTATTGGCCCAGACGGAGAACAACACCGACTTCAGCGGGATTGATCTTGTAAAAAGAGGCATAAATCCCCTGAAGAATAAAGATACCGACAACAATGGTTATGATTATTCCGACTGCAGCAAACGGGTTTGACGGGCCAGATTGTGCAGGACTTCCCTGAGAGCTGTCTTTCTTGGGGGAGTCCGAGAAGTAATCCTGAAGCTTTTTGATGAATTGTGCCACCATTTCCTCAGGTGTCTGGGGTTTTTTCTTTTTCCCCCAAGGCGGTTGTTGATCCTGATTGGGCATGAACGATTTCTCCTGAAATAGTAGTAGGATTTAGGGTCGTAGGGTAAATAATCTCTATTAAGGTAAGGATTCTTCCGGGGAGTGCAACGTTTAATTTCACTTTTTGTATGAATCTGTGAGTGTTCACCGGTGATGGCGGCGTCTCATCTGGAGGTTTAATGGAGATGAGCTTTGTCGCACTGTTCAAATGAGACACGGTGTATTGTCAGTGGACGCCCTGCAGGGCAGGGGGAAACGGTATGACACAGTGAAGAAAAAAATGCTTTGTTATTTATGCCAGTGCCAGCTTCCAGGCAGTGCCTGTGACCGCAACAGCGAGGATAAAGAGTATTGCCTGTGCTGCAAAAGAATCCCGTATTTTTAACAGAGAAGGTCTGTTCAGGAGCCAGCCCCACGCCAGACCGCAGCAGAGACCAAAAAAATGTGCGCCAAGGTCTGTGCGCTCCCCTGAGCTGCCGATCATTGCCAGCAGTGCTGCCCCTGCCATAAAGGGGAGGATGCGGAGATATCTTTTATCGGTTCTCATGGTGCCGCTGATCATGGCCAGCATACCGATAACTGCGAAGACTGCGGTTGAAAAGCCGACGAAGAGATGGTTGCCGCCATGGAGAACGACATTGATATAGTTTGCCAGGGTGGCGGTTATGAGCATGGAAAACAGTCCAAGCCCGTTCCCGGTGAGTTTGCAGAAAAAGTGAAAGAGAAATCCTCCGAAGAGACAGTTTCCCAGGAGATGAACGGTGTCGGCGTGAAGGGTAAGCGCGGTGATGAGGCGGTAGTACTCCCCTGCATTCAGAATGGATTCCGCATCTCCTGCTCCCCTGGAAAACCAGATTGAGTGTTTCGACCAGGGCCCGGTGACTGTGTAGAACAGAATCAGACTGCCAACCAGTAACAGAGTCGGTGGCTGCAGCATGGGTCTGAATGTCTCTTCCGGAGCCACTGCCGGAGGAGGCCAGTTTTCATTTTCTTTGAAATAGGCCCTCAGTTCAGCGTCTGCCCGGACTGCATCCTCTGCCGCAACAGTGAGAAGAAGGTTCTCCCCCGTCCTGCTACAGTGATGAGTGATGCCCGCAGAAGAGAGAACCAGAGAGCAGAAGAGTGCCTCCTGCTCATCGTCTGTTGCAAAGACAGGGACAGTGTCCCCTGAGTGGCTGAATGGTTCCGTTTCCTGCTGGCTGCTGTGGTTGGGTGACTGGTGAAATGGCATGCTTGAAAGAGGTAGTCACGATCCTCTTGTTTGGCAAATCTTTCAGTGGATGATGAACAACAGGCGGGTGAAAATAATTCAGTTTGAATGAAAAGGGCGAGCTGTGTTGCATTTGGTGAGAAAGATTCTCTGAAAATGTCGAACCCCTTGTTTCTAAAGAGATATGTTTTGGCCATTGAATGCTTTAGAGTGGAATATGAGCTTGATATTCTCCTGAGGCACTGATATACCTAAGTTTAAGTTATTGTGTTTATGTCCCATATTGAGTTGTGCCGATGAACAGCCAGAATCAGGGTATCAGCTGTAAAAGGGGCTATCCCCTTGAAACGGAAGCTTAAGCCTTATTTGTCCAGACATATTATGATACTCAATGAAAGTAAATTTATCCGGAGAAAAATTCTTTTTCCGGTGGTGCTTATATTTGTTCTGCTCCTGGTTGCCGCTGTTCTGAGCCTTTTCTGGCTGCAGCACAAACATATTGATATCTCCATAGCACGTCAGGATGATGCCATTCAGAAGTTGTTTTCATCCTACATGACCCATGATGCCCTGCTCATGGGAAATCTTCTGCAGCTGTATGGTGATAATCAGAAGATCGTTGAGGCATTTTCGCAGCGGGACCGGAAAAAACTGTTTGACGTGTACCGCCGGCTCTACTCCGTATCACGCCTGGAGGCCCAGATAACCCATTTTGCTTTCCTTGAGCCCGACGGGAAGGTTTTTTTCCGTTCCCATCAACCTGACAAGTTCGGGGACTATCTGTATCATTTTACAGTGACCCCCGATGAGGTGAGTCCCGGGAAGACGTTTTCAAAGACAGTTATCAGTTTAAAGGGAAAACTGGTTCTGCGTGTTCTGTATCCGCTCTATCGTAATGGTACGCTGCAGGGGTACCTTGCCCATGCCAAGAGAATAGACAAGATCACAGCCGAGATAAAAAAAGTGCTTGATACTGATCTCGTTTTCCTGGCGGGAAAAGGGGTTCTGAACAACAGGCAGATACAGAAACGGCTTGTCGGGGTAAGTGGAAACAGCGGAGGATACAGATTTAAAGACTACCTGTTTCTTGGTTCCACACTGGATTCATTTCCCACAGCACTGGCTGAGATTCTGGATAAGGGAATTCAGAAAAATGGCAATAAAATCTTTACCGTCCGGTTTGCCGACCGTGTGTATGTCGTCAAACTGACCCCCCTGACCAATCCGGACAAAAGTCATATTGCTGATATGATTCTTCTGAATAATATCAGTGAAGAAAATGCCAACCTGCGCATTCTTTCAATATTGCTTGCAGTCCTGTCCCTGGCCACGGGAATTCTTCTGTTTTTCTTTTTTTATCACTATACCGGACGGATTCAGGCGCGACTGATTTCAGCACACAATGAGCTTCAAAATGAGATTGAAGAACGGAAAAAAGCTGAAAAGTCATTACAGGATATAAACAATACCCTGGCTGAAAGGGTGGAAGAACGGACACGGGCCTTAAAGAAAAGTAACGCGGAATTACAGGAATCCAGTGAGCGTTTTCAGGTGGTTATGGACAGTCTTGATACCCTGGTGTATGTGGCTGACATGGAGACCTATGAAATTTTGTTCATAAACAGATATGGAAGTGAGATCTGGGGTGATATCACCGGCAAGATCTGCTGGCAGAATCTCCAGAGTGGTCAGGAAGGGCCATGTGATTTCTGCACCAATGACCGTCTGCTGACCAGTGACGGTGAACCCGGTCCCACCTACGTATGGGAACATCAGAACAGGGTGACGGGGGAGTGGTTTGAGTGTCGGGACAGGGCGATTCGATGGAAAGACGGACGCATTGTCCGGATGGAAATTGCCACGAATATTCATCAGCGTAAGCAGGACGAGGAGGAAAAGAATACCTTGCAGGAGCAGCTGCAGCAGGCTCAGAAGATGGAGTCTATCGGTCGCCTCGCCGGTGGGATTGCCCACGATTTTAATAATATTTTAAGTGCAATCAACGGATATGCCGAGATATGTCTTCTGAAGATGGAGGATGGTGCTCCTTACCGGGATGAACTTGAAATCATCCTCGGGGCCGGGGAACGGGCCGCCAGGCTGACTGAACAGTTGCTGGCCTTCAGCCGCAAGCAGATCATCAGGCAGGAGGTGATTGATATCAACAGGGAGATCAATGACACCCACAAGATGCTGAAACGTCTTCTGGGTGAGGATATTGAAATTGATATTTCCCTGGGGAAAGAGCTGTGGCTGGTGAGAGCGGATCGTTCCCAGCTGGAGCAGGTGGTTATCAACCTTGCCATCAATGCCCGTGATGCCATGCCCAATGGTGGTATCCTCAGCATTGAAACGGAAAATGTCACTTTTGACGGCAATTATGTGAAAGAACATTATGATATATCTGTAGGGGACTATGTTCTGCTTGCCATCTCTGACAATGGCCAGGGGATGGATACGGATATCCGCGAACATATCTTTGAGCCGTTTTTTACTACAAAAGACAAGGGGAAGGGAACAGGGCTGGGCCTGGCAATGGTGTACGGTATTGTCAAACAGAACCAGGGTGAGATTCAGGTATACAGTGAGCCCGACCGGGGGACCGTATTCAAAATTTATCTGCCGCGTGCGGAAAGTGTGCCTGAGCGAATTGATAATGTTGCTCCTGTTGACAACAGCCTTGGCAACAGGGGAACCGAGATCATCCTGCTTGTGGAGGATGATTCAGTGGTCCGGCAGATGAGTCTGGCGATTCTGGGGGAACTTGGCTATACCGTTCTTGAGGCTGAAAACGGAGAAGATGCACTGCAGGTCTGCTCCCATTATCATGGAGTGATTGATCTGCTGCTGACAGATGTGGTGATGCCGAAGATGAACGGTCCGGAACTGGCAGCAGAGATGCAGTTGCTTGCGCCTGGCATAAAGATTCTCTTTATGTCAGGCTATACGGAAAACGCCATTGTGCACCATGGCGTTCTGGAGGAAGGTGTGAATTTTATTCATAAACCGATCACTCCCCAGTCATTATCCAGAGAGGTGAGACGTATTCTGGACAGATAAACAGGCAGAGGGGCAGGTGGGTGCCTGGATATTCCCTGGATCCGTCAGTGTCTCCCGGGGTGGAGGCAGTGAAAACAGAGTGAAGAGAAAACGGGCTGCTGTTTATGTAAAAGAACCTTCAATCAATGTGCTGGAATGTGTATTTAATCGCCGGTCGGAAGATCAGCTTAAATCATAATACTGCCTATGGAAAGTTGTCTGAAAAATAGAACCATACTCTGTGTTGATGATGAACCGGGAGTTCTTGCCGCATATAGGGCCATCCTGGAGGATGACATGGGGGAGGAAAGCTCTGTCAAAGACAGGCTGGCTGCCAGACGGCGGCGGGATGGTGGCGGACAGGGGCTTCCCTCTGCCGGTCAGAGCGCTGCACAGGAAAAGTCCTCCTTCCGGGTCTTGACCGCCTCCAGTGGTGAGGAGGCGCTGGAGATTGCACTTCATGAACGCAACCGCGGCAGGCGGATTGCCGTCGGTTTCTTCGATATGGTGATGCCCGGTGGCATGGATGGTCAGGAGACAATTTCCGAAATCCGGGCCCTTGATGCCCAGATACTCTGTGCCGTGGTAACCGCCTATACTGATCGCAGTACCATGCAGATCGGAAAACTGTTTGAGAACCAGGAAGACTGGTTGTATTTTAACAAGCCTTTTACCATGGGAGAGCTTTCCCAGTCGGCACTCCACCTTGTTTCCGCCTGGAACCGGAGACGACGTGAAGAGGCTCTGGTCGGCAGCCTGAAAGCCGTGCAGGAGGATCTCTTTGCCATTCTCAGTTTTGTTCATGACCTGAATAAAATCCCTCCCATGCAGCTGGATCATCTCCTTGAAGGTATTCTGGCTCATTTCCTGAAATTACTTGATGCCCGGCATGGTTTTGTCCGACTCGGTGATTCACATCACAGTCAGGTAATGGTTGGTACCGGTTTTTACAGAGGCATCACCGTGGACAGACTCTCTTTTCTGGAAACCGAGTGGGGACTTGCCAAAAAGGCCATGCACTCCCGCTCTTCCGTGATTTCCGGGAATCTTGCCGCGGTTCCTCTGCAGGTGGGCAACATTATTCAGGGGGTCCTGTTTTCTCAGCAGGAAGATGGCGGGCGGCAGGAACTCAAGATGATGGAGATGTTTGCCAGCCAGGCAGTGAATATGATACGGAATTCCCAGATGTACCAGGAACTGCATAACACCAACCTGCAGCTGACCACGACTCTGGATGAACTGCAGCAGACCACCGGGCAGCTCGAAAAGTCGGAGGAACTCCGGGTTCAGTATGAGAAACTTACTTACTATGATGGCCTCACCGGTCTTCCCAACAGGCGCTATCTGGAGGTGTATTTCACCCAGACCCTTTCTCACTGCCTTCGTCAGGGCTATTCTCTCGCGTGTCTGATGATTGATGTTGATAATTTTAAAGTTATCAACGATACCTTTGGCCACACCATTGGTGACCTGATCCTTCAGGAAATAGGAAAGGTCTTGAATGAAGACAAGCGTGGTCATGAATTTATCAGTCGATATGGGGGGGAGGAATTTGTCATGTTGCTGGAAGATCTCTCTCCGGAAAATGCCATGCAGGTGGGAGAACGTATTCGTACTATTATTGAGGGGCATACGTTTAAGGCGAAGGGTGAGTCGCTGAAGGTCACCATCAGTATTGGGGTTGCGGTTCTGAACCCAACGGTTGCAACCAGTCTCACTGAAATAATTGACAAGGCTGATGCTGCTCTCTATGAGGCCAAAAAGAGTGGAAAAAATTGTTGTGTGCTGGCCATGGAAGAGTAACGGCCAATATGATGTCCGGTGGTGATCCTGTCTGGAGGTGTGTATGAAATCAGTGAATTCGGTTTTTGTTCTCTTGGTCTGCCTGTTTGCAGTAAGCTTTTTTCTTGGGGGAAACTCGTGTGCCGAAGAGGAAGAGGGAGAGAGTGTGGTTGACATTGTTCAACGGGCAAACATGGCTCCTGTGCTGCGTGATACCGTGATTGAACTTTTTGCACATTTGCATCTGCTGGAGAACAGCTTCCGGGACGAGAAATGGGAGGAAGCAGCCCATGAAGCCTATAAAATAGATATCTTCTACAACAAACTCCTCAAGCTCAGTGAGGATATGAATTCTGTCGTGGAACTGGGGGCTTTACAGTCCTTCGAGTTTTCTCTGGTGGAGATCGGCAGAGGGATCGAGCAGGAGGACAGAAAGCTGGTGGAGAGACGTTTTCTTGATCTGCAGCCCGAACTCTTTGACATTCTGGACAGTTTTACCACCATACCTCTGCGCCTGACGGCAAGTCGTTACTACAGTGATCTGGCAATTGCAGGACTCGGTCGGAACCGCTTTGATGTGGCACTCGATGAGTTGGGTGAAATAGCTGAATACATGGAGCAGATGGCAGACTCTGTTCGTTCCAGAGGGCTTGATATGGAACTTCTGGAGCAGCAGATGAGCCGGGCCAGAAGGGCTTTACAGAATGGCGACGCAACAGAAAGCCACCAGGCGCTGCAAAGGGTTCGTCAGACTCTGGAGTCCTTTTATCAGGACTACTCTCTGAAGTAACCGGAGAACAGTTGACCACATCATTTCGATTACGCAACAAGATTTTTATATTGTCAGGTATTGTTCTGCTGCTGTTTGTCATTTTAAATGGAACCGCGGCACTGACGACTTCCGCCCGGCTGGGCAGTTATCTGCGGCAGCAGTCTGAACTGGAGTTGCTTCAGGATGCAGTTGAGGTCAACCGGCAGCTGGAAAGTATTGTTCTCCAGAAACAGGAACTGCTCAAGCTGTTTTCAGAGAACCTCAATCTGAGTATTGCCATTAAACGGGAGCGTCCTGATATCCTTGAGGAGCTCTTTCATTCCTGGAAACAGTCCAGTGGCTTTCTGGAGTTTCTGCTGGCAGACAGTGATGGCCGGGAGGTTGCAGTCGGTGACGGGGCTCAGGCAGAGGAGCTCATATCGAGACCGTGGTATGCCGATGTCATGAAACATGGTGTGTCCCGGATATACTATGACAGCGGCCCTGAAGGGCGGCAGCAGGCGGTTTTCTGGATGATGTCTCCCTTTACCGTCCGTTCGGCCCGTCATGCTCTTATTGCTAAAATTTCCTGGCAGAATGTAGCGTCCTTTCTGGATCAGAATATGCAGGTAAAGCTGCAGAACAGGGAAAAGTTCTACCTTATCCTTGATCACAATTTCCGCCTGCTCTACCTCCCCCCTTTTCTTCAGGGTATGCGGGATCATATCCGGGGGAGCCTGTCGGGGAGTCTCTCTCTCAGGACCTTGCGCAATGCTGTTGAAGAAACGCCCACCGGGAATCTTCATACGGTCTACTTTGTGGGGCAGGATAACTGTGTGGGCTATGTCCGGTCTGAGAAATACTCATGGCTGGTGCTCTCCCTTCGAAATGAGGAGAAGAATAAAAAAGCCATTACTCAGATATACTGGAGTTCCCTGCGGGTAAATCTGCTGATACTGGTGGCAGGACTTGGGGTATTCTCATTTTTTATCTGGAAGCTGGCCTCACCCCTGCGGCAGCTTATCACCGTGACCAGTGAAATTGTCCGGGGAATCTATCCTGATAAGATAGCTGTTCCCGAAGATCGTGAAATCAGACAGATTGTTGAGGCCATTAATCTGATGATCGCCCAGGTGCGGCAGCAGAAGGCGGAGGTGGATTATCTCTATGAGCAGGAAAAGAAGGCCTCAAAAAATCTCTGTCTTGCAAACGACCTGCTGGCTCAGAAGTCCGATGAGCTGAGTATGAAAAACAGGGAGGTACAAAAGGCCTTTGATGAGTTGCGGATGCTCCAGGAGGACCTGTTGAAGGCAGAACGGCTGGCTGTTGTCGGTGAGACATCCGGACGTGTGGCCCATGAAGTACTGAA
>JAMOMO010000234.1 GCA_027067035.1 Desulfobulbaceae bacterium | reverse complement strand
TGGAACGGCTGGTTAAATACTTATACCTGAACCCGTGACAAAATCGGCTTACAGATATGAGAGTATACTGTTTTCAGCTGTTTTTCTGTAATCAGCAGACCTTTTTCCTTCACTCTGCCTTACGGGTTTGTCCGGAAACATCCGTCACAAATACATCCTGCCCCACTACAGGCTCATGGATTCAGACCTGTGCCGACAGGGTCCCGCAAAATCTGATCGTCTCCCAGAGCACCCATATCTTATTTTCCGCGAAAACCCATGCCGAGCACAAAGACCTCACGGCTCTCCACCCTTGAACTTTTGGGTTTCACGGTCTTCACCTTGTTGAACAACTCACCGGCCTCTTTCACAAATTCCGGATAATCCTCACCCTGAAAGGCCTTGCAATAGTAGTTTCCGTTGGGAAGCAGCAGCTCGGAGGCAAGGGACAGTGTCTGACGCACCAGAATCATTGACTGCTGATGATCGGCCCAGCGATTTCCGGTGGTCCGTGGTGCAAGATCTGAAATCAGCACACGGAAGGCGGGACGGATTTTCCGCAGATCAAGGATCATTTCCGGCTTCATGATATTATGCCTCAGCCAGATTATCTCAGAACCTCCCGGCCTGGGAGAAGCCTCAACTTCCTGCAGATCAACCCCAACGACAATGCCCTTTTCGCCAACGACTTCGGAAGCATACAGCGACCAGCTCCCCGGACAGCAGCCAAGATCAAGAACGGAATCACCACGACGAATAAACTTATGCTTATTCAGGGCCTCTTCCAGCTTGTAGACAGACCGCGCCGGATATTTATCCTTCTTGGCCTTTTTATAATAAAAATCTTTTACTTTACGCACAGTCTCTCGGGTCAGGTTTGAGAAAAACACCAGAGGAATCATCTCCCCGTTCAGCACTTTTTAGCGTACTCTGCCCCCTTTGACAAGGCTGAATTCACAACAGGAACAGGAGAGTCTTATTCAAGGCGCCTGGCCACCCAGTCGAGTGCCTGCTCCCTGTCCTGCACCTCGCCCTCCACCTGTGCCAGCTGTAATCCGTTCAGAATGCGTGAAAAACGCGGACCGGGCTTTAAAGAAAAAATCTCCACCAGGTCTTTTCCCGTCACCAGCCGGGGTCCGTGAAGTGCTGGTTGAATGTGTTTCCGGTAGGTCTCAAGGACTTCACACAACAGCGCCCCCAGCTCCTCTTCCATTTCCTCAGGTTTTTTCTCACCCTTTCCCGCCAAACTGTCTGCCATGGCCAGAAAAAAGAGCCCTATCAGGTCATCCCCCGCCCGCTTGGCCAGTTTGAGACAGGCCTTTTTGCTGAGTCCTGTTGCCCTGCGGACATTACAGAGATGGAAAGGATGCATGTGCATTCCGCTCAATGCGGCGACACGGTCCCGTTTTTCATTGGACCAGCGCAGCTCACGACCCAGCTTCAGTACCAGATCCCTTCCAGCCTCATCATGGCCATAAAAGGTGATACGCCCGCCCTTGTCCTCACGAATCTCCCTGGTCACGGGTTTTCCGAGATCATGGAGCAGAGCTCCCCATTTCAGGACCTCTGCAATGCCGGGCTGCTCAAGATATTCCTGGAGCAGGGCGTCACACTGCGGATAATACTCTTTTGGATTCTGGAGAATCTTTTCCATATTGGCAAGGGCTTCCAGGCTGTGCCCAAAGACATCAAGATGATGGGACTCCGGCTGAGTCAGGCCCACCCCCTGCCGCAGATCCGGAATCACCTGAAACAGCAGCCCCGACTCTGCCATGGCAGACACCACCTCATGGGCACGACTGGAGGCCATGATAAGATCCATTTCATAACTGATTCTCTCCACTGAAACCCTGGAGAGCAGGGGAACATTCCGAGTGATGTCCGCAAGGGTCTCCGGCTCAATCGCAAAACCAAAACGTGCCCAGAGACGATAGCCGCGAAGCATGCGAAGGGGATCAGAACCAAAGGCATCGGGGCAGGCACGAAGAACGCCCTCTGCAAGATCCCGTCGCCCGCCCAGGGGGTCAATGACCACCAGTTTCCGCGATGAGTCCATAAAACCGGCAAAGCTGATCCCCATGGCATTAACGGTGAAATCACGCATGGCAAGATCTTCCTCTATGCTTCCTGCTCCCAGGCGGAAACTGGAGAAATCAATGGTGAGGCCCTTCCACACCACCCTGCCGGCATCCTCCTCGGCTGTCCCCAGGGGAACAAAGGTCCCTGCACCCAGCATCCGGATCAGCAGACGACAA
>JAMOMO010000233.1 GCA_027067035.1 Desulfobulbaceae bacterium | reverse complement strand
CAAGGTCCCCGACCAGGTGCCCATAGGTATCATTGATGTTTTTGAAATGATCAATATCGATAAGTGCAATGGTAACAGGTGCGGGAAATCGTTGCAAACGTAAGGTTTCCGCCTGTAACTGTTTGTCAAAAGAACGCCGGTTCAGCAAGCCGGTCAACCCATCGCTGTAGGAGAGAAGTTCCAGTTTCTTTCTGGTTGCCGCCAGCCTGCCGAGAAGAACTGAAGAGTAGACGGGAACGACCAGTTGCATCAGTCCTATTCCCAAAGCAAAATTCCAGTGATCTCTCCAGAATGGTTCATGAAGGACGATGTACACAAAACATGCGTTAACCAATACAGTAGCACTCAGCATGTACAGGATTCCAAATCGACCGCCATTGCCGATAATGATCCAAAGATAAACACCCACCAAAGGGACAGCCGCCGCTCCACAGAGATACAGGTCAATACTCAAGGCGCCAATATCGATTACCTGCCCAAAGAGTATACGCCAGGGATAATGACCTGGAGTCAAGTAGATTGAGTATGCCAGCGCCAGGGCAATGAAAAGATAACCGATAAAGCTGGGTATCATCCACGGCTGCAATCGTGTAAAAAAAAGGAGGTAGAGCATGACAATACCTCCTAACAACAGACGGACGACAGATTGCTCAGCCTCAGGTTCTAGATTTGCAGTAAACATGTATTATGATAAGTTATTTCAAACTCAGCACTGCTTATCGATGGATAGCATCTCTCGTGTTGTCGATATTACAACCACGAAGTGTTACCTCTCAGAGTAACATAAGAAAAAAGGAACGGATTTATTCATGATAGATCCCAAATTGACGGATTCCAAAGTTAAGACAATTCCACTCTACTTTGACTACTCAACAGTGGGCATTGTCAGGAGATATGCTGACTCTCGGACTCTAAGGCTCAAGCCGGTGCTGCAGAAATTACCAAATGAAGATGGGTATGAAATTAGTGGATCAGGTCTGATGGCTAACGCTTCATTATTTTCTTTCTGATCCAGCGTGGATTTCGTCGACAATCAAGTATTGCCACCACAAGTACTGTGTTTTTGGCTATGCTGTAATAAATGGCAAAGGGAAAGCGCTTGGATAGTATCGATGGTATCCCCATAGTTTTAAATGAATGCCTGCATAGAAAGATAGAGAGTCAACGTCTGTATAAAGCGCATCAAGAAAGTAGGTTCCCAAACCGGCCTGTTGCTGTTCATAAAAAAGATACCCCTGTTCCAAATCCGTTTCAGCAGGATCGGTAATTTTTACCTGCATAAAACATTCTTTTTAATCCTCTTCTTAGCTTCCTCCCAGTCGGATATCTTAACTTTTCCGGAGGACAGTGCCTGCTCACGGTCACCAAGTATTTCTTCATGCCAATCAGGGGATCTAAATATCTTGTCATCTCTTGTCAGGTCATCCCAGAGTGTCTCCAGCAGATCAAGTTTTTGTTCGTATGTGTACTCCGATAAAGGCAGGCCAACGCGTTCCATAGCATAGCTCCGGAAGATAAAGAATGAATTTGATACCATCATGATAACAATTGCGCTGACAAGATGCAAGAAGTCGAGGAAATCTCGAAGAATTACGAGTTAAGCCAGCCCTAAAAAAAAAGACTTAACAGCTTGACACCCATTGAAACATTCTGGAAGGAAGCTAGCGGTGCACTCGCAATTTAAATTCACCCAAGTGTTGGATAAATAGGTAAGCTGTCCCCGGAATTTATAAATTCACCCAAGTGTTGGATGAATAGGTAAGCTGTCCCCGGAATTTTCATTGATTTCCTGCCAGGATACAGGCTTGGTCTTCCCGGAAATAAGTTCTGCAAACCGTTTTTGAGCCAGTTCCGCCCAGGCCTGATCAACTCCATTATCCTGCCGCGTCTCCAGAGACGAAATCATGCAACGTGCAATCAGGGCTCTTTCTTTGGCACTCAAATATTTTGTGCTCTCGATAATATCTTTGACATCCATCACGGCACCTCCAGCCAGGTAAGGAAGTTATCATTTATACTATACCAAAGAATATTCACACTGCAAACGGTATGGAATTCCAGACTGGTGTCTGATGGCAGGATTCGGGTACCGGAGTCCCAGGTACTGTGAGTTTTCTTGACTTAAGTGAAAGGTTGCCCTCTGTCCTTTGGATTCAAATTGACAATGCGCAATAGACATAGCAACACCGAAAACTTCAATGAGGATGAACGGTTCAGAGTGGCTCACCTACCTTTGGTTGCAGAT
>JAMOMO010000232.1 GCA_027067035.1 Desulfobulbaceae bacterium | reverse complement strand
CACAACGAATAAAATTCAGTATTACTCATTACGCAACCAAACTGTATTTTATTACCGATGTATATCAGAGGAAATGCTATGAGCAGAAGAGTTAACAAAAATACGAATACTATTTTATATATTTTTTTTACATCACCACCAACAATGAAAACAAGAGTGGAAACAATATAATATGTACACACCAGATATATATATTTAAGAACCTCACCCAAGGACAACGTCCCAAATTGAGCATTTTCCGCCAACAGGATTAACAGGAGCACAACTAGAGAAACAAAAAAGATATACAGTGTCCCTGTTTCAATGGCCGACACAAATACAGCATACATTGCCATTAATATAAGGATGTTACCAAGAACATATCTAGTGGCACCAGTACCTACTGTTACTCCTTCTGAAAGAAGGAGATAATCATACATGGCTACATATACCACTGAAATAACAGCAAAATAAAATAGTTTAAGAGCCGGTTTTATTTCCATATACCCTCCCCACACAGTACGGCAAGCCGACCGGGGATATCTGACCAATACGTAAGAATCCTCCATGAAAGCTCCCTGCTTCCATGGGGAACGTACTGTAATTACTGATTATACTGTGAAATATAAATTTGTTGCTTATCACGGCAGCGGAAATCAGTCTAAAAAAAACAAAAAAGGTACCTGTTCTCCGAAAACTGAGTCAAACCACGGAGATCTTTTAGCCCCGGCCATGCCGACTCCGAAAGCAGAAAGCATCTAGCATGAAAACTGCTATTCTTCTTGTTCTCATTAACTATTCAAGGTATTCTATAGACTTGATAACACTTCATGTATCATATTTTTTTATTTTTTTCACTTACAACTGACAGCTGATGGAATCAGACTTTTCAACTCCCTCATAAAAAAGAGCCATGCAACGCTTAGAATACAGAGACAACCGTTACCGGACTTCACCGGACTCAAGCTCATTGTTTTGTCGACTCTTTCCGTCATTTTCCTTTTACACAAGCTTTCTTCTGAACATCTATGTATCCAGCAGAAAGGCCCGGAAAGGCGAATACGACACAGAAGCATGGCGACTCTCAAGCCTCAAAGTGCTCCAGGCCCTGGAGAGAACCGGTTTGCAGGTATCCATCAGTGGCGTCGAACATCTCCAGGCTTTAAACAGTGCCTGCGTCATCGTCGGCAACCACGTCAGTATGATGGACACCGTGGTCCTCCCGGCCATCGTTGCCCAGGAAAGGCCCATCACCTTTATCATCAAGAAAAGTCTGCTGGAATACCCGGTGTTCAAGCATGTAATGCGCTCCCGGGACCCCATCGCGCTTGGCAGGACAAACCCGAGAGAAGATCTGAAAACGGTGTTCAGTGAAGGAATGAAACGTCTGGAGCAGGGAATTTCAGTCTGTGTCTTTCCCCAGACAACCAGGGGAACTGATTTTGATCCGAAACAGTTCAACAGTATCGGTGTGAAACTTGCCCAGAAGGCCGGAGTCCCGGTCCTTCCCCTGGCCCTGAAGACAGACGCCTGGACAAATGGAAGAATCATCAAGGATCTCGGGAAGATCCGACCGGATGTTTCCACCCATTTTGCATTTGACGCGCCCCTCATGGTACAGGGCAAAGGGAAAGAGGAACACCAGAAGGTGATCGATTTTATCAGCGCGAAGCTTGAGGAGTGGCAATAAGCTCAAAGGCTGACCGCTCCAGCCAGCCGCTGCGCCCGGTCTCATCTGTGACAAGCACAAAGTTATTATGACTCTTTTCCGGCTGCAGCAGACGTCCCTCCTGAATAATCCCCACTGAAGCCGCCGTCTCAAACGGTGACACCCGCAAACGGGCACCGGAAACCACGACCACACCGTCAGACCAGCGCTGATACTGCCCGAAAGCCCCGGTCACTGCTGTCAGCGTCAGCAGAAAACAGACCGCTGCCAGGCTGTACCGCAGGGATCGTTTCAGACTTATTGAATCAGGAAGCAGCATAAGCAGAACCAGAAGGACAAAAGATACTGCAGCCAGACCGATCCACTGATTCAGGCTCAAATAGGTGATAAAACGCTGGCCAAAGGATGCTTCATTCTGAAACAGCCCCTTTTCCTTTCGGATATGCTCAAGATTGGCACGGATATCAGGATCTGCCGGGGCCAGTCGCAGGGCCCGCTCGTAATTGAGAATGGCCCGTCCCGTCTGGCCCGCCTGGGCATAGCTGTTCCCGAGATCATAGAGCAGTGACGCGGACACCCCATCTGCGGTCAGCGCCTCAAAACCC